>CAYLJQ010000455.1:0-5979 GCA_964383955.1 uncultured Heliomicrobium sp.
CTTGCTGTATTTCGGGTTTGCCGGTTTTCCGGCTCGATGATTCAATTCGTTGAGAACATCCTGCAAGCTGATTTCGCGCTCAACCATCAATACTAACAGGTGATAAAGCAAATCGCTGATTTCCGCCGAAAGCGGCTTCCGGCTTTCGGAATCATGCGCGTTCTTGGCAGCGATAATGGTTTCGGCGGCTTCTTCGCCGACTTTTTTCAGAATCTTGTCCAGGCCGCTGTCGAACAAATAGGTTGTGTAAGAACCTTCCGGGCGCTGGTCCTTGCGCTCTTGGATCAGCCGGAACAAATCCTGAAGCAGAATCCCCAAATCCATCGCCGCCACATTGACCAGCGAAAGCGGAGAATCAGCCGGTTGAATGACTGCGGAAGTGGGCTTGCCAGCCTGTGGCTGCGGTGCATCCGCTTCGTTGACTCCGCGATAAAAGCAGGTGCGTTCGCCAGTGTGGCAAGCAGGTCCGTCCGCATCGACTCTGACTAGCAGTGCATCGCCGTCGCAATCCAGCCTGATGTCAACGACCTGTTGCGTGTTCCCGGAAGTCGCGCCTTTGTGCCAAAGCTCTTGCCGGGAACGGCTCCAAAACCAGGTCTGGCCGGTTTGCATGGTTTTGGCCAGACTTTCGGCATTCATGTACGCCACCATCAAAACTTCTCCGGTGGCGTTGTCCTGCACGATAGAGGTAATCAATCCGTGCTCGTCAAACTTCAAATATTGAATTAAAGGATCAGACATTGATTGTATTCAGAACAGGAGTCGGGAGTCGGGAGTCGCAGAGCTTTCAATACTCAAACCGACTACCGGCTACCGAATCCCGACTACTTTGCTTTTTTCAGCATCCAGTCGGTCAAAATGGTCAGCATCCCTGCATCCAGCGGACGCGAGGCATCGGCATAAGAAGCAACAGTCGCAGCGCCTTTGTTCGTTTTGAACAAATGGTCCACATCGTCTAGCACGTGCAGCGTCACGTCTTCGCGCGAAGCCCGTTTCATCGCTTCTTCGAGAAACTCAGCGTCTTTGACGGCAATCTGAATGTCTTTCCTGCCTTGCAGAATCAGCGTCGGCGCCTGGATGTTGTTGACGATTTGCAAGGGATCGTTGATGAACAGGCTGACAACGACTTCGCGCTGTTTGATCAGGCTGATCAGAATTGCGTCGAAGGGATCTTTATCGTTTAACTGTTCAGACGGAAACTCGGTTCGGCCTCCCTGAATCCCGCGAATGACACGATCAAATTTCATCAGATAAGCATCCGCATCTTCCTGCTTTTTCCCTGCTTCGGCCATGCGACTCTTGATCTGATCGCGCATAATTTTATGCAGATGGCGGCCCGGAGACGCAGCCAGAATTACGCCTGCATACTTGGCATCGTCATGCGCGGCAATGCTGGAAATGATGAAACCGCCTTCACTGTGCCCAAAAAGGAAAACTTTTGCGGGATCAACTTGCGGCTGTTTTTTCAAAAACTCTGCCGACAGTCGCGCGTCGTCAATGTAATCGTCAAAGGTAGTTGGTTTCTTGCATTCGCTTTGGCCGACGCAACGCTTGTCGTACCGCAGCACGGCAAACCCGCGCGCAGCCAGGTGCTCGGCGATTTCGCGGTAAATCGGCTGTTTGACCGTGCCAATTTCCACGCCATCGCGCGGCGTAGGCCCCGAACCGGCGACAATCAACATTCCCGGCGCACGTTTACCAGCTTCCAGCTTCGGCAGCAAAAGCGTTCCCGCCAGCTTCACTTCGTGGCCATCGTATTTCACTTCTTGGGCTTGAAAAGTGGAAACAGACGGTTTGCTTTGCGCGGCAATCGCGATTGCCAGACCGGCAACACAAATGATCAGCACTGAAATTCTTGATACCCAATTCATTCGAAAAAACGCTCCTTGCTAAAAGTGAGGGGCAAAGATTACCGCATCAGTATACCGCGCTCGCGCAGGTACTGCTTCGCTTCACCAATCGTAAATTCGCCGAAGTGAAAAATCGAAGCTGCCAGCACTGCGCTGGCTTTGCCGATGGTCAGCGCGTCGTAAAGGTGCTCCAGCTTCCCTGCTCCACCCGAAGCGATGACCGGGATGTTAACTGCTTCGGCGACAGCGGCAGTGAGTTCCAAATCATAGCCGTCTTTGTGACCGTCGCAATCCATGCTGGTCAGCAAAATTTCGCCCGCGCCTAGGTTCGCCGCCTGCTGCGCCCATTCAACGGCATCAATTCCGGTCGGAGTGCGGCCTCCGTGCAAATACACTTCCCATGAAAGCGTATTCGTATCTTTTCGCCGCTTGGCGTCAATCGCCACGACAATGCACTGCGCGCCAAACTTTTCCGCGCCTTCGCGGATCAGGCTCGGATTCTGCACCGCAGCCGTGTTGACCGAAATCTTGTCGGCTCCAGCCATTAAAATGGCGCGAATGTCTTCGACGGTACGAATGCCTCCGCCGACAGTGAAGGGAATAAAAACGCGGTCGGCAACTCGGCGAACCATATCGGCGACAATTTCCCGCCGATCCGACGAAGCCGTGATGTCCAGAAACACCAGTTCGTCTGCGCCTTCGCGGTCGTAACGAGCGCCTTGCTCAACCGGGTCGCCTGCGTCAATCAGGTTCAGAAAGCTGATGCCTTTGACCACGCGGCCATTATCAACGTCGAGACAGGGAATGATTCGTTTGGCTAACATTTGATTGCGGATTGCGGATTACGGATTGCGGATTTCTTTTCAGCATCCGGCATTGAAACCGCGAATCACCGATTGCAGAGTTATCGCAATAGGACAACTCCGCAATCCGCAATCCGCAATCCGCAATGGTTAGAGACTGATTTGCTTCACGGAAATAACGTGTTCTGACTTGGCCAATTCCGCCAAAGTCGTGGCATCGAGCGCGCTGTCCACTTGGTAAACCGCGATGGCGGTTCCGCCAGCTTTGTTCCGGCTCAGGTAAAGCTGCGCGATGTTGACGCGGTGATCGCCCAGAAAAGTTCCGACGCGACCGACAACGCCGGGTTTGTCAGAATTGAGCAACACCAGCATCTGACCTTCCGGCATAGCGTCCAGCCGGTAGGAATCAATTGCTACAATTCGCAACTCGCCTTTGCCGACGATGGTTCCGGCGACGCGGCTTTCCTGCTTGTCATTTTTGACCACAACTTCGACCAGCGTGGTGAAGTCTTGCGCCGTAAGCTCTTTGGTTTCAGTAACTCGCAAGCCGCGCTCTTCGGCGATGACCGAAGCGTTGACTTGATTGACGCGCGCGCTGACGCCTTTCAGCAAACCAGCCAGAACGGCTTGGGTGATCGGACGAACGTCCAATCCGGCGACTTCGCCGCTGTAACTGATCTGCACTTCGCTGACAGCTTGCGTGAAAAACTGCGCCTGGAAACTGCCGAGCTTTTCGCCCAGCGTCAAATAAGGCTGCATCGTCACCAAAGCTTCGGCACTGACGGCTGGAACATTGACGGCTCCGGCAATCGTACCTGTTGCCAGATAATCAGCAACTTGTTCGGCGGTGGTGATGGCGACGGAATCCTGCGCTTCATTGGTCGAAGCTCCCAGATGCGGTGTGACGACGACTTCATCCAGCGTCAGCAGCGGATGATCTTCCGGAACAGGTTCTTTGACAAAAACGTCCAGCGCGGCTCCGGCGACTTTGCCAGATTTGATCGCGTTGTACAGCGCGGTTTCGTCAACCAAACCTCCGCGAGCGCAGTTGATGACGCGCACGCCGTCTTTCATTTTGGCAAAAGCGGCTTCGCCGATGATGCCGCGCGTTTCGTCGTTCATCGGCGTGTGAACCGTGACGAAATCCGCGCGGGTGAAAACATCGTCCAAAGTGCCAAGCTCAATTCCCGCTTTGGCCGCGACTTCCGGCGAAGTGAACGGATCATACGCAACGACTTTCATGCTCAATCCGACGCCGCATTGCGCGACGATTTTGCCGATGTTGCCCAGGCCAATGACGCCCAGGGTTTTGCCGCGCAACTCTGTGCCCATAAAGCTTTTCTTGTCCCACTTGCCGGCTTTCAGCTTGGAATGGGCCTGCGGGATTTTGCGCGCCAGCGACATCATCAATGAGATGGTGTGTTCGGCGGTGGTGACGCTGTTGCCTCCGGCGGCGTTCATGACGATGATTCCACGGGCGGTGGCAGCTTTGACGTCAATGTTGTCCACGCCTGAACCGGCTCGGCCAATGACTTTCAGGTTGTCGGCAGCGGCAATGATGTCGGCAGTGACTTTGGTTTCACTGCGAACAATCAAGCCGTGATATTGGCCGATGATTGCCTTCAGTTCTTCCGGTTTCAGACCGGTGTTGACGTCTACTTGAAAGTTTTCGTTGCGGCGGAGAATCTCAACGCCGAGTTTGGAAAGATTGTCGCTAATCAGGATTTTCATAAAGTTATGACTCCAGCCTTTCTATGGTTGAATGGTCGGTGGTGATTGGTAAATTGTTGATGAACTTTTTTGAGAAGTTGCGCGCCCAATTACCACGACCAACAGCAATGTGAGTGTGATGATGAGCTTCGCCAGGAGCAGGATGACGAATGACCGGTCAAGATTGATGATGAAGAATGACTGGCGGCGAATGAGAGCCAAGTGGCACTGCAATTCAAATTGTAATTACGATTTCCGGTCATCTATTTTGAACTTATCAGAGGAATTTGCTTTTGGCGGCTGCCAAAAACGCGGGCATCATAAGTGCCGATTCGACAAATTGCAAACCGAATGTTCAAGCCGGGCTCGGCCTGATTGACCAAGGCGCGTCTTTGCTGCATCATCGCCGCCGTTTTCCCAACGCTCAAAACTTATGACGCACGTTTCCCCAGATTCTATTTCTCTGCGCCCGGCTGAAAGTGGCGACCAGGCTTTTCTGTACGAGCTTTACCGCGACACGCGCGCCGAAGAAATGGCCGCTTGGGGATGGGATGCCAATCAGCAACAGATGTTTATGGAATTGCAATTCCGCGCGCGCAACATAACCTACTCCGCTTATCCGAACACGGAACACTCGATCATTCTTGATGCCGGTCAGCCAATCGGGCGCTTGCTGATTTCCTGGATGGACAGGGAGCTTAGGCTGGTGGACATAGCGCTACTGGACAAAGCGCGAGGGGTTGGCATTGGGGCAAAACTGATTTCTGAACTCTTGGAAAAAGCTTCCAGCGAAGGCAAGCCGCTTCGCCTGCATGTCGAAAAATCCAACCGGGCGCTTCAACTTTATCAGCGGCTGGGCTTTCGGGTCGTCGAAGACACAGGCACACAGTTTTTTATGGAGTTGCGCAGCTAAAAACCAATTACTTAGGAGACACAATGCTCGACGCGTTGCATTACGAAGATTTCCTTCCCCACATTGGATCGAAGTTCAAAGCACCAATTACAGATAATTTGACGGTCGAATTTGAATTGATCAGCGTTGAAAACAAACCGCCTTCGCCGCAACAGGAGCAATTTATTCTGAATTTTCGATTGCTGAAATCATTCCCCATTCGCCACGTGCAGTTTATGTTCACCCTGGAACATGAAGCGCTGGGCAGCGGAGTGATGTTTTTGGTCCCCATCGAACAAAAAGACGATAGCGTCATTTACGAAGCAATCTTCAATCGTCCTATCGAAGGCTAGAAATGACCACCCACGACATCACAGCAAACATAAAGCTTCGCCCGTCAGTGCCCGAAGATGAAAACTTTCTGGTTGCGGTTTATGGTTCGACTCGCCAGCAGGAATTGGCAATGGTTCCCTGGAATGACGAACAAAAAGACGCCTTCATCCGATTCCAACTGAACGCGCAACTGACGCACTACCAGAACGAATACCCCAGGGCGGAGTATTTGATCATTCTGTTTGAATCGCAGCCAGTCGGTCGTCTTTACCTTGATCGGCGTGAAACTGAAATCCGGATCATGGATATAACGCTGCTGCCCGAACATCGCGATAAAGGAATTAGTTCGCCGATTCTTCAGCGCCTGAAAGATGATGCAGCAGCTTCCGGC
>CAYLJQ010000456.1:0-5976 GCA_964383955.1 uncultured Heliomicrobium sp.
CAAGCGAATAACGCCAATCCCGCCGTAGCCAGCAGGCGTGGCGACAGCCGCAATTGTCTTGAAGTCGTAAGTTGTCATTACAGAAAACGGCTGGCCGAAGGGAAGCGTAGAGGCAGGAATGTTGTGAGGACAAACCGAATTTACGCAGGGAGAACTTTCACCCTGCGCATCTGCCCATCACCTTCACTCTCGGTCTTGATTCCTTCAATGTCTACGAGTGCAGTATGAATCGCCCGGCGATCCTGGGCACTCATAGGGTCGAAGACAAATGGAACTTTTGTTGTCTTGACACGCTCGGCGGCTTTTTGCGCCATCAATGCCAACTCTTCTCTTCGGGCATCGCGATAACCATTCGCATCGAAATCAATTTGAATGCCTTGCGCGACCATGCGCGCAAATGCGCGACGAGCAATGTACTGCATGGCATCCAGCAGTTCAGCGTGATGCCCCAATAACAACGGCAGATCAAAACCCTGGAACGAAACCTCTATCGTGTCTGGCTCAGGTTCAGTAACTTCAACTCGCAAATCAAGCGAAGACCGATCCACCATTTCTTTAACAAAGAGTTCAACTTGATCGCGAAGGCCTTCAAAATTTTCCTGTGACATAACTAGCTCCGAATATTCTTCCTAAAATCAGGGGTTTGCCAGCGCCTGCTTAGCTTTTTTTCCGGTAGCAGGAGATTGCGGCGATTTACCATTTTTCGTCGTGTCTTCTGCGGGCGGACTTGGTGGCGGACTTATTTTATTAATGATGAACTGCTGAACCACACCTACCAAATTGCTGACCATCCAGTATAGAACCAATCCTGCCGGTGCCGACCAAAAGAAAAAGTAGGTCAGAATTGGCGGCATAATATACTGAATCCTCTTCTGCATAGGATCAGCAGAAGCAGGCGATGGAGTCAGCGCCGTCTGCGCAATCATCGTCACACACATCAAAATTGGCAAGATGTGCCTTGGGTCAGCCGTTGAAAGATCAGTCATCCAACCGAAGAATGGCGCATTTCGAACTTCAATGGAAACTGTCAGAATTGCATATACCGACATAAAGAAAGGCATCTGCAACAACAAAGGCAAACACCCCATCAACGGATTGCCTTCTTTCATCAAAGCAATCTGCTCTTTCTGAAGATCAAGCATGCGCGGGTCGCTCTTGTCGAGCTTTTTCATCTTTTCCTGAAGCTCTTTCATTTTCGGCTGCATCAGCGCAGCCCGCTTCATGGATTGGGAACTCTTCCAGCGCAAAGGGAAGAAAAGCATGTTTAACAACACAGTCAGCACAACGATTGACCAGCCAAAATTGTGTGTAACGGTGTTGATCGCACGCAGCGCCATCAACATAAATTGCGAGATAGGCTTCAGTATAAATCTTAGGAAGTTGAGCCAGTTGTAACTGACGATGTCTTCCAGATCTCTTCCTGCATTCCCCAAACCGAAATTCGCGCTGACTTCTTTTAGGATCTTGAGGTCCTTCGGCCCGGCGTAAATATGATTGTTTTCACCGTTATTGACCTGAACGGCTATCGAAACCTTTTTATCACTTAACAAGCGACTGGCGGGAACAGGCCTTGAAGGAACAATCGCCATCGCAAAGTAATTATCGTCCACTGCCGCCCAAGTCACAGGAGATGACGTTGGCGTAGCCGGCTGTTTCAAACTGTCGGCAGTTTCTCGCTCCACATCACTTCCAACAGCATAGGTCAACTGGGGAGCATGTTTATAAATGCTGGTTTCCTTGATTGCGTGATCTCCAAAATTTGGGCCAACAACGACAAAGGCCTGAACCGGTTGCCCATTGCGAGTGACACTCGCTTGGAAATCAAAATCGAAGCCCGAAGATTTTTCATAACCCGCACCTTTGAAAATCAGAGTCTTGCTGGCTTCGATTCCATTACCTGAGTAAAAGAAAGTGATCTCGCGCTTTTCGCTTCGAGGAAGATAAATTTCCTGCTCGTTTCCAGTCTTAACTTCGAAGACAGCCGAATTCAGTGTCTGCTCCAAGGCAGTATCTGCTGGGATATGAAATCGAAAAGGGCCGCCAATCTGCTGGCTCAATTGCGAAGAAATCAGATTAACCCCTGATGGTGCGTCAATAGGTTTGCCATCAGGGAAGTGGGTCATCGTCCACTCCGTCAAAACAGCCCCTTGGTTGGAAAGATTCGCCGTCCAATAATCTGATTTGACCTGAATTTGCCGCAGTTCAGCTTGCGTAACTTGAGAAACAGGCGCTGAAGCCACTGTCTGATTCTGCGCGGGTTGAGTAGTTGCGGACGCAGTTGGAGTTGGCGAACTTTCGGTATTGGTCGTCGAAGCAGGCTGTTCTAGAGAGGTTGTTGGAGTCGTTGGATTGAATTTCGTGAAAAAATAAGACCAGCCGAAGAAAATTGCGGCTGAAAGAATCAAAAATAAAACAAGTCTCTTTTCCATCTATAAACTCAAAAGCAACGAGAACCTGGGAAAATTTCGAGCTTTATCAAAAGACTAATGCGCCGACCGAAGGTCAGCGCACTGGGTCATATCCGCCTTCACTAAACGGGTGACAACGCGACAATCGCTTAAGGCCAAGTGCCGAGCCTTTCCAAAATCCATATCTGCTGATCGCTTCCATCGCGTATTCCGAACAGGTCGGAGTAAATCGGCAACTAGGCGGCAGTAAAGGCGATATAACATACTTATAAGAACGCAAAATCAAGATTGCGATCTGTTTCATAACCGCCTCATGAATTGGATTTCGAGTTGGCAAACCGATTCAGCGTCTTCATCAATGTTTCCCGGATGTTTGTGAAATCGGCTTTGACCAAACCGGATTTGGCATTGATGACTAAATCAAACCCAGGCAAGCTCTCAAACTCATCAAACTGCCTCCTCAATGCTTCTCTCAGCCTGCGCTTACAACGATTGCGGATCACAGCATTCCCGATTTTGCGTGTGACCGTAATCCCAATACGACGCTCATCGGTGTCCGCCTTCAAAAAAAATGCGGAAAATAGAGAAGTGTGAAAAACCTGCCCTTGTTCGTAAACCTTACGAAATTGCTGACTGTTCTTCAGTGTCTGAAGTTTCTTCACGGCATTCTCGAATCAGTCAGCTTCCAAGCTCGATCTTAATAATGATGTGGGGTTAAACGCTTACGACCTTTGGCACGACGGCGTTTAATCACCAATCGTCCCGCTTTCGTGCTCATGCGAACACGGAAACCGTGCGTTTTCGCGCGGCGACGATTATTGGGTTGGAAAGTCCGCTTCATAATCCATCTCCTTATTTCATAGATTGCGTAAAGTGCTGATTTTGAAAACGCAGAGACTAACAATCGGTTCTGGGAGTGTCAAGGAATGCCCAATGCGGGCCAAAAGTGTTGGACAGGTCAGGATTTCCGTTCAACGATGAATCGGGCAATTTCTTCCAAGGTTTCTGTGCCTCGATCCAACCGGCGAAGCGCCTCAAGTGCATCATTACAAAGCCTGTCAGCCATCTGGCGTGCGCCATCAATTCCATATAAAGCCGTGTACGTCGCCTTGTGACTGGCAGCATCTTTACCCGCGGTCTTTCCCAGCTCTTCGCTGCTGGCAGTTTCATCCAACAAATCGTCTGCAACCTGAAAAGCCAGTCCCGCCTTTTCTCCATACTCAGTCAACGCCTGCAATTCAGCGGCGCTTGCTCCGCCAATAATTGCTCCGATCATAACGGCGCAACGAATCAGCGCACCGGTTTTGCCGCGATGAATTTCTTCAAGCTGAGGTCCTGTGACTGGCTTGCCTTCAAACTGTATATCTAAAACCTGGCCACCTATCAATGCATTTGATGTCGCCGCAGCATGCGCAACTTCCGAAAGGACACGCGCTTTTCGTTCCGGATGCAAGGTTTCGTGGTCCGCCAAAGTTACAAAAGCCTGAGTCAGCAATGCATCACCGGCCAGAATTGCCATTGCTTCACCAAACTTGACGTGACAGGTTGGCATTCCACGTCGCAAATCGTCGTTGTCCATGGCTGGCAGGTCATCGTGAATCAGTGAGTACGTGTGGATCATCTCCAGGGCACAGGCGGCGGGCATCAATTCTTGCTCGTCCGCGCCAAACACCTCTCCGGCGGTAATCATCAAAATTGGCCGCAAGCGCTTTCCCCCAGCAAAAACGCTATAACGCATTGCCTGATGAATTGTCTCCGGTTTTTCGGATTCCTTTGGCAACAAGCGATCAAGCCATAGGTCCACCCTCTGAGATTTTTGTTTGAAATAGGTTTTGATATCCACAGGCAGTTTCGTTTTAGAAGGGGATTGAATCATCAAGCTTGTCATCTTCCTCGTCTTCCGGCTCTTGTTGTTTTGCTTCAACCGATGGCTGAGTTGGTTCGACATCAAAGGGAACAACCTTAATCTCGCCTCGCTCGCGCAAAAGGAGTTCAACTTTGCGTTCGGCAGCTTGCAATTGAGATTGGCAGCGCCTGGCCAGAGCCACGCCTTCTTCAAAAAGCTCCAGTGAGCGTTCCAGTGGCAATTCGCCAGATTCCAATTGCCCGACAATTTGTTCCAGTGTCGTCAATGAGGTTTCGAAGTTTTGTTCTCGATCTTTTGCTTTCGCCATAATTGATCAACCGTCCCTTACTGTTTTGTCCGGATGACACGACACCCGATTTCACCATCTTCAAAGCGAAGCTTCAGGTTTTGGCCTTCGCTCACTCCTGTTGCTCTTGGAACCAAGCGATCAGCCTCGTCTTTCACCAGCACGTAACCTCTCCCAAGCACTGACAGCGGAGATAAAACGTTCAGTTTGCCGGCAGTCAACGCCAACAAATGCCTGCGCTTTTCCACCAAGCGTTGCGCAGCATTACCAATCCTCTGTCCCAGGTTTTCAATTCGCGCCCACCGGATGGCCAATGGAGCCCGCAAATCAGCAGCAGCCAGCCGCTGTTCCACAAGATGCAGCCGTAATCGCGTGTTTCCCAGATTTAGTCTGAGCGCGTCAACCGCGCGGGTTTCAAGCTCCCGACATTTCGCAGTAGTCGAAACAATTGAACTGGCTGTTAAAGCAAACCCGCGGCTTTCTACCAGATCGCGTATATCTGATTGCCGGCGCAGCAAATAGTAATTCATCGCACGGCCCAGACTGGCTCTTAAACTTTCTATACGTGCAGCCAATTCAATCGCTTCGCTGGTCACCATCTCTGCGGCGGCGGAAGGCGTAGGGGCTCTGTGATCGGCGACAAAATCGGAAATCGTAAAATCAGTTTCGTGGCCGACGGCTGAAATCACAGGAATTTCGGAATCATAGATGGCGCGCGCAACCTGTTCTTCGTTGAAGGCCCAAAGATCCTCCATGGAACCGCCGCCTCGTCCAATGATGATCACGTCAACTTCACTGCCAGATTTTTTGGAATACCGATTCAACAAACGAATCGCGTCAGCGATTTCATGCGCGGCCCCAACACCCTGAACTTTGACCGGAGTAATGAGGACGTGAAGGCCTCGGTTGCGGCGTTCCAAAACGTGCAACATATCGCGAACCGCCGCGCCATCTGCCGAGGTCACAATTCCCACACGACGAGGCAACATTGGCAAAGGGCGTTTTCGCGCTTCATCAAATAATCCTTCCGCCGCCAGCTTTTTAACCTGCTGCTCAAACGCCAGTTGCAATGCGCCAACACCAACCGGCTCCATCGTTTCGACGACGATTTGATATTCCCCGCGAGGTTCATAAACCGTCAGTCGTCCTCGAACGCGAACCTCCAATCCATTTTCCGGTTCGAATCGCATCAAGCGATTCCATTGGCGAAAGAAGACGCCACGAATCTGCGCTTCGGAATCTTTCAGCGTAAAGTACCAATGTCCGGATTGATGGTTTTTGTAATTGGAAATTTCACCTTGAATGGTGAGGGCAAAGAATTCATTTTCCAGCCGGTCTTTGATGCGCTCGGTCAGTTCGCCGACGGTCAGCACTTCTTGCTCGGCAAACAGCGCAGCCATCATCTTGGAGGCAGC
>CAYLJQ010000457.1:0-5951 GCA_964383955.1 uncultured Heliomicrobium sp.
AGCTTCTCTCTGTCCCTTCATCTCTCAATCCCTCTATCTCAGCAAGGTTATTTCAACGCGCGAATTTTGATGTTGCGGAACCAAATCTGATCGCTGTGATCTTGCAACAGGATGTGACCTTGTTTGGCTTCGCCAAAGCCTTTGGTGTCCTTGAATTTGCTTTCGGCCAAATGCTTCTTATAACTGTCGCTGCTGCGATCAAACTCAACGGTTTTGACGCCGTTCAGCCAATGTTCGATGTGGTTGCCTTTGACGACGATCCGCGTTTGATTGAATTCGCCGATGGGTTTCACCTTTTTGTCTTTGCTGGCAGGAATCAAATCGTAAAGCGATCCGACGGTGCGATTTCCCCCAATGCCTTGTTTTGCGTCCGGATGGTTGTCATCGTCCAACACCTGATATTCAAAGCTGACGCCTGACCTGCCGGTTGGCGGCAGATTTTCCGACACCAGATACTTGATGCCGCTGTTACCGGCTTTTTCCAGTTTCCATTCAATGGAAAGCTCGAAATTTTCAAACTGATCCACGGTGATCAAATCACCGCCGCCTTGCCTGTTTTCACTGGTTGTTTTGGGTTTGGTAATGCAACCGTCGGCCACGTTCCAGCCAGTTGGCGCAGTCTGGCTATGAAATCCGCGCCAGCCGGTCAGTGTTTTGCCGTCAAACAACAGCCTCCAGCCCTCTTTTTGCTCAGCCTTGGACAGTTGATTGTTTTTGTCTTGAGCCGTCGCCGCGACCGCACATCCGACAACAAGCATCAATGCAATCATCAATTTAGTTTTCATGGGTTCCCTCTGAATGAACGAGTCAGCGCCGCCGAACGACGCTGACTCTTGGTGTTTACTTCTGGATTCCTTTTGGCGAAAACGTGCGCAGCACTTTCGTGAAAACTTCAAGTTCAGGTGGCGTGCGCGCTTTGCCATCTACAATGATTTCACGCGCGGAAATTTCCTGATTGTAAATTTCCCGGTTGGCCGTGTTGTCTTGCGTAATCACTGCGCCTTTCAATTCCAACCCGGCAAACAAACCGCGGCTGCGCGAATAAGAAACAATCGAAGATTTCAGCAGAATGTCCGTCGAGACATGCGTGTTGCGTCCAACCGGTCCGGCGGAAGCTCCGGCTCCGGCTCCGACTTCAAATTTGTCTTGCAGCAATCCTTCCACACCGGCTTTATTCATAATCAGCAAAACCAGATCAACTTCCTGGCCGCCAATCTGCAATCCGAAACTGCCTCCGCCAATGGTGAAAAACGCAGGCGCTCCCCAAGAACCTCCACTGCGACGGCAACTGACCAAACCTTTGCCATATTGACCGCCAACGATGAAACCTCCCTTTTTCACACCGGGAAAGACGGCGACACAGTACGAACGATCCAGTAGTTCCAACGGCACGGCTTGATCCGGCGCACCCATAATTTCCCGAAAAGCGACGGACGCTTTTCGGGCGCGCTCTTTTTCTTCGGCTTTGGAACCGGCGGCGGTCGCCATTTGGCAGGGAAAGATCAGGGCAGACAAAGCTATGGCAGCAACAGCCAGGCGAGCAATTCGAGTCATAAAATTCTCCATTGAAATACGTTTTGCAGTGGAAGGCGCGCATCATTTCTAACCCGCCAATTCCTGTTTTTCAAGCTGGCAGGGATCGCGTAAGATGCGCGCGGCTGAACCAGGGAACCTAACGCAAGAAGCTGTCTCAGCCGTAGCACGATTTGATCCTGCAAGTTTATGAATTCCTTCGACTCGTTCACGCTCACGCCAATGTCAGCCGGTGATGTTATTGATCGCGCCGTGCGGATCTATCGTCGCAACTTTCTTGCGCTGCTGAGAATTGTTTTCGGCCCCAGCCTGATCGCTTATATCGGAACCGTGGTCTATTACCTGGGCGTCCGCAACTTTTCGGCGGACCGTGGCGAAGGGCGCGTTGTGCTTTCTTTGGCGCTGATCGTGGGCGGATTTGTCATTTGGGCAGTTGGAAAAGCGGCATTTTATGCGGTGCTGGGCGGAGCATCGCGCTCCCTGGTGGATCATTTTTTCGAGGGCAAACCAATCAAGGCGCGCGACGTTTATCGCGCCGTTCGTGAACGATTCTGGTCGTTGGTCGGCGCTCTGTTTGTGGTTGGATTACTGCTGATGGGGGCGACTGCGATTGTTTATTTTTTGGCAGTTGTTTCAGCAATGATTGGGATTGCAGGCGCGGCAGTGCTGGTGAATGCGCCAGTCTGGTTAAAAACTATTCTCTCAATCGGGTTTGTGCTTGTGATCGCGGCTTCGGTTTTCATGGTTTTTCTGTTGATTTACAGCCGCGTTGTTTACGTTCCGCAGGTCATGATGGTTGAAGGAAAAGGCGTTTCCAGTTCCATCAGTCGAAGCTTTTCGCTGGCTGGAGGCGAATTATGGCGCATTGCCGCGCTGTTGCTGTTTTGGTTTTATGTTGCCTGGTCAGTGTGGGTGCTGTTATTTGTGCCGTTACTTTCCGTGGCGGAATGGTTCGGTTTCGAATGGAATCCTTTTCGGCAAGACATTCCCTTCTGGTTCAATATCGCGTACCAAACGCTGGCCCAGGTCAGCGAAATCATCATCGCGCCAATCGCCATGCTGGGATTCACCTTGCTTTATCTGGACAGCCGCGTTCGTAAAGAAGGCTTTGACGTAGAACTGTTGGCGAACCGATTGTTGCCGCCGACGCCTGAAATGGTCAGGCAAATCTGGCAACCGCAAACGGTTCTTTTCGATTCGCCAGTCAGCGTTCCGTCAAGGTCTTCAGTGCCTTCAATTTTGGGATTAAGCGATTACGTTCCAGCGGTTCAGCAGCAGCCGATTGAGTCTGCTGCGCCACTTGAAGCCCCCGAAGAAGAACCAATTGCTGCCCCCTTGCCGGAACCTGTTGCCGAAGAAAGCTTGGCGGAACCAACAGAAGCTTTGGCGGCTACACCCATTGAACCTTTGCGTGAGCAGCCGCCAAAGGAAACACCGGTTATCAGTGAACAAAGAACATGTCGTTGGTGCGGCACTGAATCCGGCGATGAAGACCGTTTCTGCCGCGTTTGTGGCTCTGTGTTTTGATTGAAGATGAAACTGAACCTGATTCAAATCCGGTTTCGATTTTTGACGGCCATCATGATGCTGATTTGGCTGATCAGCGGCAGCCTTTCCGCCTTCGCCGCATCGTCGGTTAAAGAATACGTCGAGCGATTAAACCAAGCCGAGCAGTTGACCGATCAGTTGATTGACAGCGAGCCAGCGGCAGCGGAAATCATTGCCGCAATGAATTCGGTCAAACAGCTTGTGCCAGCTCAGGAAGACATACAGTTTGATGAACAAGTCATTCGCACAAACAACGCCTGGCTGCACGATGCGGCTGGCTTGGTGATCAAAAATGCCAACGGTGACGAAGAGCAAATCCGTTCGATGCTGATTGAAATTGCCGACCGTTTGTTTATTTTGCTGGAAAGCGTCAACACCTCACTTACTTCGGCCACCACCACAGCCCAGGATCAACAGGCACTGCTTGCCAAAATTCTATCCCGGCACGAATACCTGCCCGAAGAGCAGAAAGAAACCGTGCTCAAGAAATGGGCAAAGCGCGTTTGGAAAAAAATTGAAGACCTGTTGCTGAAGCTGTTTTCCGGGCGAAGCGGTCAGGTTGGCAGCACCGGCACCAGCACGGCCAACTTTGTCAGAATTGCCGTAATGTTGGTTTTGCTGGCTGCCGCATCCATTGGTTTAGTGAAGTTGATGCGACGGTTTCAGCGCCGGAAAAAGAAAGATGGCGAGACGCGTGAAGTGCTGGGCGAAGAATTGCCTGACGATGCGACAGCGGCTGATTTGCTGAACAACGCCAACCAGCTTGCGCGCGCAGGCGATTTTCGCAGCGCCATTCGCCGAGCGTATATCGCGCTGCTGTGCGACCTGGAACAGCGAGGCACTGTCCGGCTTCATCGCTCAAAAACCAACCGCGATTACCTGGATGAAGTCCGGCCACAACAATCGCTTTATCCCACATTTTCCGTGATGACCAGCGCGTTTGAACACGTCTGGTATGGTCAGGAACCGGCGACGGAATCCGAGTTCAATGATTTCCTGACGCTTTACCAGGACACCGTCAAATGAAAGGAAGGGCTTGATGATGAAGACAATCTGGCAACAAACGGCGTGCGAAGAATTGCTGGCGCGCGCGGGAAAATTAAGGGCCGACTTGCCGGCAAATTGGGGCAAGATGGATTGCCCGAAAATGCTGGCTCACGTCGTTGACGGGATGCGCATGACCTTGGGCGAAAAGAATATCCCGCCCAAAAATTCTCCTTTGAAGTTTGCACCGATCAAGCACCTGATCATTTATTGGCTGCCGTTTCCGAAAGGCGCGCCAACCGCGCCGGAATTGGTGGCACGAACGCCCGGCGAATGGGAACGTGAGCTTGCCGACTTCAAAACCGTGTTTGCGACATTAACCGCCAGCCACCAGCGAACCAATTGGCCTGAACACCCTGCGTTTGGAAAGCTTTCAACAAAAGATTGGGGTGCGCTGGTGTACAAACACATTGACCATCACTTCAAACAATTCGGAGTCTGAAGCAGCAACTTTTTATGCGTCGTTACCTGGGAATCATCATCAGCATTGCTTTAGCGCTTGGCGTGATTATCGCGCTTAGCGCGGCAGGTAATGTGGATTTCGACCGTCCGCCGGAAAATGAACGAGAACCGATTCGTTCCAGTTATAACTCCGGCCCCACGGGAACGCGCGCGTTTTATCAACTGCTGGAAGAATCAGGAACGCCCGTTTTCCGGTTTCGAGAAGATTTCAAATCGTTGCAGGAAAAAGCGCCCAACGCTGTGCTGGTAATCGTAGGGCCATTCAATCCAAACCTGGACATTCAATACGACGAAGCTCTGGCGTTGCAAAAATGGATTGCCGCTGGCGGAAATGCGCTGATCATCAGCCGCTATCCTCAATCTCAGTTTGGCGATCCGATGGTGCAATCAAAAGTCGTTGGCGAAAACCTGCCGTGGACGGCTCCGCCGGAAACCCTGATTGACCCGAAAAGCGATGAACTGATTGCTCAGCCGACTGAACTGACCAGAAACCTGCGCGGATTGCAGTTGACGGAACTGGCCGCGCGAATCAAATTCGAGCCTCCGGAAATCGAAGAAGATGAAGACGAAAGCGCAATTCCAAGTCCGTCGCCTTCACCAACGGCCACTCCGGCAACTGTCGCAGATTCGTCTCAGTCAACCAACGCTCCCTGCGAGCCGTTTCTGTATGCGCCCGTCGTCCATCTGGGAGACAAAAACGGCGCGGTGCTGGTGGATTTCAAATATTGCGAAGGCCGTCTGATGTTCCTATCGGACCCGTTTGCCATTGCCAACAATGGCATTGGCCGAGGATCGAATCTGACGCTGGCGATGAATTTGGTTCGCGCATTGAGCAAAGGCGAAAACGGCCAGCAACGAAAAATCTTCTTTGATGAGTTTCATCACGGCTATCGCTCACAGATCAACCCTTTGGTGAGTTACGTGCGCGGCACGCCTGTGCCCTGGCTGTTGCTGCAAGGCTTGTTGATCAGCCTGCTGCTGATTTTCAGCGTTGGAAAGCGTTTTGCGCGCCCGCTGCCGCTGCCGCAAGTGGATCGCCATTCTCCACTGGAGTTCGTTGATTCGATGGCCAATTTGCAGCAGGTTGCGCGCGCGCGCGATCTGGCGCTGGAAAACATCTACCCTCGATTCAAGACAACGCTTTGCCGCCGGTTAGGCTTATCGTCCAGAGCCAAAACCGAAGATATTATCGCCAGCTTGCGCCGCCGAAATTTGCCGATTGATGAGATTGAAGTCCGCCAGACGCTGAGTGATGCCGAACTGACTTTAAGCGGAGAGAAAATTGACGACGCGCAATTGGTAAAACTGGTGGGAAGAATGCGCCGTGTTCTGGCGCAACTGAAAAGGTAAGATGATGAGTCAGT
>CAYLJQ010000458.1:0-5940 GCA_964383955.1 uncultured Heliomicrobium sp.
AATGCCCACGTCCTAACGGTCGTGGCACGGATTCAAGATTGACGCTCGCGCAAAAAATTCTGCGCCAGATGCAGCCATTGCCGCTCAGTTCTATATTTGTACGCTGGTGCGTTTTTGACCGACTCAATGCAGTTTTGCATTTCTTCAGTGGCTTCGCCAGTTCTTCCCAGACTGAACAGCGTCATTCCGCGCCAATAACGTCCCTGCGCGTCCGATGGCCGTTTTTCCAGAAACTTGTCGAACATTTCCAGCGCGTCCGGATATTGTTTGGCGGAATAATAAACCAAGGCGGTTTCTCGCCAAATCTCGTTTTGGCTGAAAGCCTGATCTTGACGAATTACCTGTTCAAAATGCTGAACCGCTTCGTCAAACCGATTTTGCCAACGGGCAATCCGGCCAAGCTGGAAATGCGCGTCTGTTTCATTGGGATCAATTTCAATCGCTCGACGGAAAGAACCGATGGCGGCATCCAGTTCGCCGCGCTGTTGATAGAGCAAGCCCAGATTGTAATGCGCTGAAGCGTCCGCCGGATTCAAGGTTGCTGCTTGCAAATTCTGCCTGAATGATTGCCGCGACTGGTGCGACTGCATAAAGTCGTTAAACCGGTCGCGCAACAGAAAGACCAACAGCAGCAGCAAAAACGGAGAACCGCAAACAAACGAAGTCGCATCAATGAAAAGCGGCAATGTCAGCAGCGACAAAAACGAAACCAGAACCGCTAGCGAAACGGCCAGCCAGCCGATATTGAAAATTGACCCGGTGGTTAATGCCATAAACCAGGCAAAAATCGGCAGAGGAATAACCGCAACCAACACGAAAAATCCAAGCGCTGAACCCAATCGGGCGCTCTGCCAACCAATCACAACCGCAGGCAACAACGTCACTAAAAACGAAACCGACAATGACAGCAACACGCAAGACACCATTGCCGGAAACTCTTCGCGCATTACCAGTGAAATGCTCGCGCGCCGTTCGAACAAATTGGCAATCAGGATCAGGAATGGCGCATACACCACGGCAGCAAACAGAACAATCATCACTGCCGTCATCATGGCCCGCATCGAATTGCCTGTCAGCACTGCAATCCAGAAAGACCTTCCATTCATTCCATGTCCGGGAACGACCGGAGCGCCAATAAACCCGCCAGCTTGCGCGTAACTCGCCATTGCGACGGCGACGATGGAATAGACCCAGGCTGTCAGCAGCGCTATGACGACGGCAAATCCAACAGGTGCCCGGTCGCGCACCTGTCGAATCGCGACAAATGGTTGCCATAACAGCGAAAACAATAATCGAAAATTAGTCAGCATGAATCGTCAGTTTGCTTTCAGCCTTATTTTGGCAAGCCAACCGGGTAGGCCGATGTGCGAAAGCGCGGACAGCTTGCCGCTGCCGCGCCTTCAAATAATTCAACAACAATGTCTAAAACTGTTCTTGGCCTCAATTTCTCAGCAATGAATACTTATTCGATTTTCCCAAGCCGTTCGTAAGGGGTAAACGGGTAATAGCGAAAGATCGCTTTGCCGTATATGTATTTTTCCGGCACGAAATCCCAGTACCGGCTGTCGCTGCTATTGCGGCGATTGTCACCCATGACAAAGTAATGATGTTCAGGAATCTTTTTCGCCGTTGTCAGCGAATCGTTCGCCAGAAATTCCGGATCAAGATAAGGCTCTTCAATCAGTTCGTTATTGATATAAAGCTTTCCGTCTTCGATATTGATATTTTCGCCCGGCAACCCAACCACTCGTTTGATGTAAGATTTTGAAGGATCAAGCGGGAACAGCAACACAACAATGTCTCCGCGTTTGATCGGTTCTTTGTCGCCCATCCATTCGCGCAACGGATAAATGAATTTGTTGACGAAGATGCGATCCTGGTCGTGCAGCTTCGGCATCATGCTCTGGCCTTCGACGCGCACTGGCTGAACGACGAATACAACGATCAGAATGGCGATCAAGCCAGCGAAAACAATGTCCCGGAACAGCGACCGAAGCTCGCCCCATAAACTGCCGTCGCCGTCATCTCCACGCAGCGAAGACAAATCTTCAATGACTCGAATATCGTTGTCGTCTTCGGGCGAATAGCCCACCCACTTTTCTTTTCTCATCCTGACTTCACCTTACCGCGATTGAAGTTGATTCGCCCAAAGTTGGAAACCGTTGGTGTCACCAACTGAACGGGCGAAAAGATATTACGGGGGTCCTAACGTGTCAAACATCGGCAAAGTTGCCTCTTTGTTTGACTTCAGCCTTGCCGGCCAATAAATCTTCAGTGCTGGATTTTGCCTTCCATCGAAGTGTCAATCTGCGCCTGAATGCCGCCGCCAAACAGAAAAGCTTCCATGTTTTGAATCAAAAATTGCTGGTGTTCAGGATTAATCGTGCTCAGACCATAATGATTGATCAACTGATTTTGCGTCGCCAGCCAGCCTTTCCAGCAAGCCTGGCAAATCTGTTCGTGAATCTTTTTGCCGAGTGCGCTGCCAAAAGGCGGTTTTTCCAGTGCGGGCAGCTTTTTCCCGCATCGTTCGCACTTAATCACATCAGCCATTGTTCTCGCTCCTTCTAGGTTCTTGAGTTTCGTTGAGCGCGAATTATCCGGCAGGCTACGCGGGTTGGCAAACCGCGCAAATCTGCCGCCAGATGACAAAGCGCGGTTCAATTGCTAGCATAGGTTTTACTGGATCATTGCTCAGCACAGAAAAATCTTTATGGACGCATCAAATATAACTCAAGCAGACATTCGCAACATCGCCATCATCGCTCACGTAGACCACGGCAAAACCACTTTGGTTGACGCCATGCTCAAACAGTCCGGCCTGTACCGCGCCAACGAAAAAATCGTTGAGCGCGTGATGGATTCGATGGACCTGGAACGCGAACGCGGCATCACCATCATGGCCAAAAACACTGCCGTGCAGTATGGCCAAACCAAAATCAACATTCTGGACACGCCGGGACACTCTGACTTTGGCGGCGAAGTCGAACGCGTGCTGAAACTCGCCGACGGCGTAGCTTTGCTGGTGGACGCTTCCGAAGGCCCGCTGCCGCAAACGCGCTATGTGTTGTCAAAAGCGCTGGAACAAAAGCTGCCTGTCATTGTCGTCATCAACAAAATTGACCGCCAGGATGCTCGTCCGCAGGAAGTTGTCAACGAAGTTTATGATCTGTTCATTGACCTGGACGCTGCCGACGATCAGATTGATTTCCCGATCCTCTACGCCATTTCGCGCGACGGCATCGCCAAACACGAACTTGACCACGAAAGCGACAACCTGCAACCGCTGTTTGAACAAATTCTGAAAACCGTTCCGCCGCCCACAGGAACCGCAGACGCGCCGCTGCAAATGCTGGTCGCCAATTTGGCTTACAACGAATACGTTGGGCGATTGGCCATTGGCCGCATCTTCAATGGAACGCTTGCCATCGGCGATCAGGTTTCGGTTTGCAAGATTGACGGCAAGCTGGAAAAAACCAAGATCACGCAGCTCTACACCTTCGACGGTCTGAAACAGGTTCCCGTCGAACACGCCACCGTTGGCGACATCATTGCGCTGGCAGGCATCGAAGGCATTCACATTGGCGACACCGTGACTTCAGCAATTGATCCGCGACCGCTGCCGCGCATCATTGTAGATGAACCGACGATTTCCATGATCTTCGGCGTCAACACTTCTCCGTTTGCAGGCAAAGACGGCCAGCACGTCACTTCGCGCAAAATTCGCGAGCGGCTGGACAGAGAATTGCTCGCCAACGTAGCCATCCGCGTTGAAGACACTGGCTCGCCCGACAGCTTCCGCGTTTCAGGCCGTGGCGAATTGCAGCTTGCGATTCTGATCGAACAAATGCGCCGCGAAGGCTTCGAACTGAACGTCGCCCGTCCGCAAGTCGTCACGCAAAAGATTGACGGCGATTTGTGCGAACCGATTGAGATGGCTGTCATTGACGTGCCGGATCAATTCATCGGCGTCGTTACAGAAGCGATGGGACGCCGCAAAGGCACCATGACCAAGATGATCAACCACGGCCACGGTCGAGTTCGCATGGAGTTTGAAATCCCTTCGCGCGGATTGATTGGCTTCCGCAACGAATTCCTGACCGAAACCAAAGGCACAGGTTTGTTGAACACCCTGTTTTTGCGATGGGGCAAATGGCAGGGAGACCTGGCCGGTCGCGGCACGGGAAGCCTGATTGCCGACCGTGTGGGCGTTGCGACAGGGTATGCCATCTTCAACTTGCAGGAACGCGGCGAACTGTTCGTCAAACCACAGACCGATGTGTACGAAGGCATGATCGTCGGCGAAAACTCCCGCGACGTAGACCTTGACGTCAACATCGTCCGCGAAAAGAAACTGACCAACATGCGCGCTTCGTCGGCAGATGAAGCGCTCCGCCTAGTTCCCGTCCGCGACCTAACCTTGGAACAAGCCATCGAATACATCGCCGAGGATGAGTTGGTTGAAGTGACGCCGAAATCCATCCGCATGCGAAAGAAGGTGTTAGCTGCGAATCAGCGTCCGAAGTCGAAGAAAACTGCTGAAGTTTAACATCCTCGCTCCTGTTACTGTTGCGCCAACATTGTCGGGAAAATCGAATTCTTTCACCTGACAATGTTGGCGTTTTCTTTATCCAAATTCCACAGGCTTTGGGAATGGCAGATATGAAAATATTTCTAAAGATGGTTGAATAATTCAGCTTTACCACTTAGAGTTCGCTCCTGCGTAAGAAGTCTTCTGGGGTAGGGACAGAAGACTTTGCCAAACTTATAGTTACATTCAGCATTCACACAAAGTAGTCAGACATTCTTCCATTTCGGGTGAATATGTTTGAAGGAATTGACATGCGAACTTTTCTGGTTAAGTACGCCTCAATATCTTTTCTGCTTTTGGCGGCCTTGCCCTTGCCAGTTACCCTGCTTGAGGAACAATCGGCCTGCTATCCACCCAATCGTTTTTGCAGCTACGATCCAATATATGAACCCAGGTCTGATGACGGGGCTGGCACAGAAAGATTTCAATTAAGCCAGGATTATCCTTCGCAATTGCCAGCAGAATCCCTCCCTTGGGCAAGCTTGGATTTTCGGCAAGCTTCTTCCTGGAAAAAGTATCTGGGCACTATTCTCGAATACTGCTATCACGGCAATACTGATCCGGCAGTCAACTGGAAAGTTCAGAAAAACACGACAAGAAAATGGTTTCATGCCCCTTGGCTGCACTTTGGCGGCACAGGCCGAGAGCCTCTGCAGGGCATGACTTACGAGCTAGCCTCCGAACCAGAAAAACTGTCTAAAAACCAAAAAGAGAGTTCACAAAACTGGGCAGTCAGCGTTTACAACGCCATGGGTGGATTTACGATAGGACAGGTTTGGGCAAATCCTATTTGCCCAAACCCAACCAAGGCAGTTTTCCCAAAGGGCACGGTGGCCATCAAGCTGTTATTTACCTATGACCCGGGCAATAAGATCAAATATCTGGACGGCCAGGAAAATTTGAATTGGAAAGGCTATATCTACGAGAAAATGCCTGAAGACGCCAGACGCCCTGATCCAAAACAGAAAAGGGCTGTTAGTAAACTGAAGTTGTTGCAAGTGGATATTGCCGTTCGGGACAATCGCTCTCCGACCAATTGGGTTTTTGGCACTTACGTCTATAACGCTCAAGCTCAGCAGTCGCCTTTTGCAAATTGCTCACCGACAACTAGCCCTTGGTGCAAAGTGGTTCCAATCGGGTTGGCGTGGGGGCAGCAAGCCAATGAAAGACATTTCAACGACTCCGGGGAATTGCCTGAAGAGTTGCTGGCCACAACACGCGGGGAAATTAGATTTGGCTTCGAAGGAAGGCTGAACGGCCCAGTAGACAACCGTAATTCGTCTTGCCTCTCATGCCATGCGACCGCCAGTTGGCCTCAATTCGATCGTGTGCCACCCGAGGACTTGGGT
>CAYLJQ010000459.1:0-5936 GCA_964383955.1 uncultured Heliomicrobium sp.
GGCGCATGAGCTGGGCTCGCCGCTGTCGACCATTGCCGTCGTGACCAACATTGATCTGGAGCATTTGGATTTCTATTCCGGCATCGAAGAAATTCGCGATCATTTTGTGCAGTTCGTCAACAAGGTTCCGTTTTACGGTTCGGTGATTATCTGTCTGGACGACGCGAATATTCAGATGATTATTCCGCAGATTACGCGGCGCGTAATTACTTACGGCATGCGTGCGCATGCGGAAGTTGCCGCCAGCGATGTGCAGATTTCCCGCGAAAACTTTGGATCAAGCTTTACAGTGCGTCGCCGTGGCGAAGAGCTGGGCCGCATCAAATTGAACGTGCCCGGAGAGCACAATGTTTGCAATGCGCTGGCGGCTGTGGCGGTTGCGCTGGATCTGGAAGTCGCTTTCGACAAAATTGCCGAAGGGCTGGAAGCGTTCACCGGCACAGGTCGCCGATTTGAAATCAAAGGCCTGGTTCCCGACGACGGCAAAGGAATTTTGGTCGTCGATGATTATGGTCATCACCCGACGGAAATTCGCGCGACCCTGGCCGCTGCCAAAACCAGTGGACGACGGCTGGTGGTTTTATTCCAGCCTCATCGGTATACGCGCACAGCGGCTTTGCGCGATGAGTTTGCGCGTTCGTTTTATGACGCTGAGATCGTTTTGCTGGCCGACATTTACGCCGCCAGCGAAGATCCGATTCCGGGTGTCACGGCGCAAGCGCTGGCCGAGGACATTGAAAAATTCGGGCATCGCAATGTGCGATACATTGGCCCAATCGAAAACGGAGCACAGGCTTTGCTGGATGCCGCGCAATCCGGCGACATGGTTTTGACGCTTGGCGCGGGAAGCGTTTGGCGCGTGGGCGAAGAATTTATGGCAGCAAAACAGGCAAAGTAAGCAGAACGAAAAATAAATGCCAAGACGTAACCAAACAGATAAGCTGACTTCGGGTAGCGATTTTGCTGATCGGCACAAACCCCGCCGCACCAGCAAAACCCGCCGTCCGGCGGACAGCAATATGAATCCGTTGCAGCGCGGGATTACTCCACGGCGCAGGCAGCCGTCTCAGCAGCGATTGCGTTTTGAAGACGATGATATGCCGACTGGCGTGACGATGCGCCGCCGCGCGCTGAGCAGAATTATTCCGGATGGGTTTGGTAAGCGATTAGGCAAAGTCAGCGCTGCACTGTTTTTTATCGCCTTGCTGTTTGGCGGGTTGATCTTTGCGCTGTACCTGTTTGGCGGGTCGCGCTTTTTTGCCCTGCGCGCGGTCGAACTGGAAGGCAACAAGCGTGTAACCTTTCCCGAAGCGAAAGCAATGATTGATCGGGTTTCTTCCGAAGGCGTCTGGCGCGCAAAGCTCAAGGATGTTCGTGATGAACTGAAAAAAAATGAATTGATTGAAGAAGCCGAAGTGACGCGTGTGTTGCCCGACAAATTTCACGTGGTGATCAAAGAGCGCGAACCGTTCGCGCTGGCACGGCGTGGCGATAAGCTGGTTTGCGTGGATCGCAACGGCATCATGTTTGGCGATGCGTCCCTGTTGAAAGGGCAAAACGTTCCGCCCGTGGTTTCAGGCTTGATTGATAGCGGAGAAAACATCATCGAGGAAAATCGCCGCAGGCTGATGCTGTATCAGCAACTGCTTGGCGATCTGGACAGCACCGAGCCAAAACTTTCGTCGCGTGTTGATGAAATTATTTTTGACGAGGAACTGAACATCAGCTTGATCCTGAAAGATTCGCGAATCGTCGTCAGGGTCGGCAAAGAAGACTTTCGGACAAGATTTAACGCCGCGCTGGATGTTCTGGACGCAATTCGACGCAAGGATGCCCAGGCGCTGCAGGTTCTCAAAATCGAAGATGCAGAGCGGTTGCTAAGCAGTAGCAGCAGAGTTGCATATCTTAACGCCACGATCCCCAAACGTGTGATCGTGGGATTGGCAGAATAAAAGTTGCCGGTGGTCGGTGTCCGGTGGTCGGTGAATGCTTTGCCGACAACCGATAACCGGCCACCGACCACCTAAAGAGGTCTTATGGCAAAACAACAAAACTCACCCATCGTGGGATTGGATATTGGAACCAGCAGCGTGCGCGTGGTGGTCGCAGAACTGATCGAAGGCGAATTGGAGATCGTCGGTGTGGGCGAAGCGGAATCCAAAGGATTACGCAAAGGCGTCATCAGCAAGCCGGACCTGACCATTGATTCGATCAAACGAGCCATTGAATCTGCGGAGCGAATGTCGGGGCTGGAAGTTCACGACGTGTATGTCGGTCTGGCAGGTGCACACGTCAAAGGCGAAAACAATCACGCGATGATTGCCATTCCGGGACGGCACAGGGAAATCAACCGCGAAGATATACGCCGCGTGATTGATACCGCTTGCGCCATTACGATTCCTTCTGGTCGCGAAGTCGCTGATGTGTTGCCGCAGGAATACACGGTTGACGATCAGGATGGCATTGACGATCCGCTGGGCATGCTCGGTTCGCGGTTGTCTGTTTCGGTGCATATCGTGACCAGTCCGGTCGCAGCAAAACAAAACGTCATCACCAGCGTGACCCGCGCCGGTTATGGAGTCACGGATGTTTATTTGTCGCACCTGGCCGCAGCCGAAGCTGTACTGACCGACGAAGATCGTGAATACGGTTCTGCCGTCGTCAACATCGGCGGCGAAACCACCAGCGTGGCCATTTATCAGCGCGGCGCTGTCTGGCACACGGCTGTGTTGCCAATTGGCGGAACGCATTTTACGAATGACATTGCTGTGGGACTGCGAACTCCGATTCATGAAGCCGAACGCATCAAGCGCGAAGAGGGCTGCGCTTTCCGTCAATTGCTGACGCAGGAAGAAGCTTCGGACCTGATCGAAGTTCCCAGCGTTGGCGGCCGCGCGCCGCGCGCCGTGTCCAGGCAAATCCTGTGTGACATTCTGGAACCGCGTGCCGAAGAAGTGTTGTCCCACGTTCAGGATGAAATTCGCCAGGCCGGGTTTGACCGCCAGCTTTCCAGCGGCATCGTGTTGACCGGCGGTGGCGCGATGCTCAATGGACTGGTTGAAGTCGCCGAACAGGTTTTCAATGCTCCGGTGCGAATTGGCGGAACGGGTGAATTCAACGGCTTGATTGACGACGCGGCTCAACCTGCATACTCGGCGGCGCTTGGATTGGCGTTGTACGGGTTGCGATTTGAACTTGGAATGGTCGGCAGTAGCCGCAATAACAACCCCCAAAACCGCCGTCAGCAATCGCCGGCGATCATGGAAAAGGTGAAGTCTTTCTTCGCCATCAAACGCTGAAAAATTTTAAGCTGGCTTTCAAGCGGTAAAGCTTCTGCTCCGCTTGGCTTTTCAATATATCGTGGTAGAATCCGCCATTAGCTACAACATAATGTGAGCGGCCAGCTTTCAATAAAAATCTGAAATATCGCAAAGCTTTGCACTGATTTTAGGAGGTACAGGATGTCTGTAGAGGATCGTATGCAACTGAATTACACCTTTGATGATGAACCGCCCACTTATGGAGCAAGAATCAAGGTCATTGGCATTGGCGGCGGCGGCGGCAACGCGGTCAATCACATGATTGATGCGAAAATCGAAGGCGTTGAGTTTTTGGTTGCCAATACCGATCTGCAAGCGCTGAAACGTTCCCACGCTCCGATCAAATTGCAGATTGGGGCGAAGCTGACCAAAGGGTTGGGAGCCGGCGCGAACCCTGAAATCGGTCGTGATGCGGCTTTAGAAGATACCGAAAAAATTATCGAATCTTTGGAAGGCGCGGACATGGTTTTCGTCACCGTCGGCTTGGGCGGCGGCACGGGAACCGGCGCAGCGCCAATCGTCGCTTCGCTGGCGGCGGAACTTGATGCCTTGACAGTGGCCATCGTTACCAAACCGTTTCAGTTTGAAGGCCGTCATCGCTTGCGTCAGGCCGAAGCGGGTATGGAAGAGCTTCGATCGGTTGTGGACACGCTGATTACCATTCCGAATGCCAGATTGCTTCAGGCCGTGGATCGAAACATGGGGCTGGGCGATGCGTTCAAAATGGCCGACGACGTTTTGCGCCAAGCAGTGCAGGGAATTTCCGATTTGATCACCACGCCCGGATTCATCAACGTGGATTTCGCCGACGTGCGAACGATTATGAAGGGAATGGGCATCGCCTTGATGGGCGTTGGCAACGGCATCGGCGAAAGCCGCGCGATGGAAGCAACGCAACGCGCCATTAGCAGTCCGTTGCTGGAAGAAGCTTCGATCAACGGCGCGCGTGGCGTGCTGGTCAACATCACTGGCGGACAGGATTTGACCTTGCGCGAAGTGGACGAAGCCATGAACGTCATTCACGATGCGGCTGATCCTGACGCGAATATCATTTTTGGCACGGTGACCGATGAACAACTTCAAAACGAAATGAAGATCACAGTTATCGCTACCGGCTTTCAGCAAGCCAAAGCTGAAAAAGTTCAGCCGATTCGTCCCACCGTCGTTCAGGGCGGAGCTGTTGGAAACGGAACCGTGACAAGCAGTGCTCAACCGGCGCGCCAGATGGTGCCGCCACCGCCTTTCCGCGAAGAAGATCTGGACGTGCCGACCTTCATTCGCCGCAAGGCTGACTAATCACACTGAAAAACAACAAAAGCGCAGAGAAGAGCCAAGCTTCTCTGCGCTTTTACTTTTTTGGGTAACGTCACAAGCTGATTATGCCTTCTCGAATTAACAGCAGCGATATAACTCCTACAATCAGCCACAGGACCACACCCTGTACCAGCGGGCGCGCACCGACTTTCTTCAACGTGGCTTTTGATATCCCACAGCCGATCAAAAACAGCGTGACGGTCAATCCGATACGCGCCAGTTTTACGATCCATGGATATACCGCGCTGCCTGCGGGCAGATACGTATTGATGACCGCCGCCAGGCAGAAAAACAAAATAAACCACGGCCATTGAATCCGGGCTTCGTGGCGTTTGATGAACGCCGTGGCAACCGTTATTGGGACGATCCACAATGCGCGCGCCAGCTTGACTGTCGTCCCAACGGCAAGTGCGGCAGCGCCGTATTTTGACGTGGCACCGACCACGGAACTGGTGTCATGAATCGCCAGCGCCGCCCACAATCCGAACTGCGATTCATTCAGCCCCACCGCCCAGCCAATCGCCGGAAAAATCAGCAGCGCCACAGAGTTCAAAATAAACACCGTGCCCAATGAAACCGACATCTCTTCGTCTTTGGCTCCGGCGACAGGACCGACAGCGGCAATCGCGCTGCCTCCGCAAATCGCCGTTCCGACGGAAATCAACAATGAGTTGGTTTCAGCAACTTTCAACAATCGCCCAAGCGCCATTCCTAAAATCATCGTTGCTGCTATGCCCACTGCGGTATAGACAAAGCCTGACCGTCCGGCGCGCACGACTTGTTGCAGATTCATTCCGAACCCTAGGCCCACGACGCAGACTTGCAGCAAGGTTTTGGAAAAGGATTTGGTTTGTTTCGAGTACGGATGATGGAAAAACAGGCCGAACGCCAAGCCGACTGCCAACGCAATCGGCGGAGACGACCAGGGCGTGATGGTAAAAATGAGTGCGAGAAAGAAAACGATCTTGGGGAACATGCGCGCCGAAGTATACGCACGCTCGCCAAACCTGTCTAACCGGTAGAATTAAGCGATTAAGCTTTCAAGTAATCGGACAGCTTCGCCAAATCCACGTTTCCGCCGGACAATACAACGCCAACGCGCTTGCCTGAAAAATCGAACTTGCGATGGAACACGGCTGCTGCTGCTGCGGCGCCCGAAGGTTCGACCAGCACTTTCATTCGCTCCAGGATGAAGCGAATCGTCGAAATCAATTCTTCATCGCTGACTAGCAAAATGTCTTCAACCAGTTCTTTGACGATTGGAAACGTCAGCTTGCCCGGCGAAGGAGTTTGCAAACCATC
>CAYLJQ010000460.1:0-5928 GCA_964383955.1 uncultured Heliomicrobium sp.
GGACAGAGACGGCTGAAGTCTCAACCAAACCTTTCCAATCAAGCACCTATACGGAGACTAATTGACTGCCGCAGCGAGTGAGGTGACTGAAGCAGCCCTGTCAAAGGTCTCTGGATTTACTGCCTTTGACAACTGGAGGATGCCGCTTCCAAAAGAACGCAAGGGCGTCGAACAGGTTCTGCTGACGACGTGATGGTGTTACTTTTTATTAGTGAATATCGGAATGTTGATGAATGTAAGTGTGTTCCTTGTCCACTACTTATCTGTGAGAATCACTCATCAACGAGGCGCAATAGTAGGTAAAGACTCGTCGTGAGTCAATGAAAGTAAGCTTGCTGTAGGTTTTCTCTTTGCACGCGAAATAGTTAGGTCGCGGGCGATCTGAATTGCCAAGCTCCTTCAGGATTCAGGTCTATCATATGCGTAAAGGCGGACCCATTCTTTTCACATCCACTTTGAAAGTGAGAATGGTTCCTTCACTTTGTGGGCAGAGTTTTTCCCTGATTTGAAATTCATACTTTCCTGTTTCGCCTGGTTGTGGAGAAAGAACCAGCAATGCCATCTGATGCGTGAAAGATTCGCCATTGGCTATCTTTTTGAATTCTCGCCGGAATGTTTGCCCAATCGTCACAAAGGAAGGGGTAGGCGAAAGCGCTTCGTATGCGACAGTCTCAATGCAACCGCCGCTGAGTGAGGGAAAGATGGTGTTCAGGGTAATCACCAAGCTCTGTCCTTCTTCTACCTCATACAATTCCTTTTCCGGGAAGATGTGCGGGGGATTGAAGTCTTGTTGCAACATAGTGCCGGTATCGTCAGATTTTTCGGCAACAGAGTTTGGCAAACGGTTGCCGACAGTTGCAGCCAGAAAGATCAACGCCAGAATAGAGAAGACGGTGTTTGTTGAGAAACTCATGTTGTACCTCCTTGATTTTCGCGATGAACACGATGCGCTCTCTACGTGATTCGATCTTAACAGCCAGGAGGATAAATCGGAATGACGCCGGTATTGGCCGCGAAAAGCTTTAGCGCAGGCGGAATTTTTTCTATTGAGGGGGCTGGGTCAGCGTTCAGTTCGTTCCTTCGCTTTTTGCCGCGCTTTCTGCAGCGCGCTGAAAATTTCTGCCGTTTCCGGTTGTTTGATTTCCGGTTCGGGGTTTGGTTTTTCAACCGCGTCAGGCTGAGCTGCATTGGCTGCAAGTGTCGCAGGTTTGACGCTGGCCAGCTTTTTTGCCTTTAGATTTTGCACAGGCTTTAACCTTTGCAGGATTGGCAGCGCGCGCGACGTTACCAAGCCCGTATGGCGTTCCAGCACTTCGATCAACAACACGGCAATCGCCATCAGTAACAGGTATGGGGCAAGTTCGATCAATCTTGACTGGCGGGGCAAATCTTTCCAGACGCCTGAAAGTTCCAGTCGCTCCTTGCCGCCCGTCGCATTGGCTAATCGAGCCAGTGCGGTTTGACCTTCGTCGGCATCAACCGGTTTGAATTCAGGCGAATAGGGAAGCGTAACCGGTGACAACGTCAGCGGTTGAGCGCCAGCAACTTCAACTGTTGAAAGCGCCGTTTCGCTGCCATTGAGTGGAATGCTTACTTCCAGCGTATCGGCGTCGGCCCAGCGCATTTCGGCTTTTTCGGAAGCAGGAGATGATCCGGGTTTTCCGCGCAAAGTTGTGACTTTGGGCAAGGCAGAGTTTGATAAAGAATCAGTTTGCCCTGCGTTGTCCCGATCCGGGTCCAGGTGAAGCTGAATAACGCTGACGCCATTTTTGATTTGCTGGGTGATCAGCATGTTGCCTGGCAAGGGAGCCGTGTCTCCGGCAGTCCAGCGAGCAAGGCTGGTGAAAAAGTCTCCGGCATTGCTCCAACCGGAAATGGGGCCAGTGTAATCGCCATCCGCTTCACCCGTGTAAGCCATCACGCGCCCGCTTCCTGCTTGCCACGAAGCGACGACCGGAGCGTTGTATTCATCCGTTGTGACCGTCGCCAAATTGGCTTTTGGCCGCAGGTAACAAAGGTTGTAACCGCCGATGGCTGGCAGGCCGCTGAATTGTTTTCCGGTCAGTGTGACCAATCCGCCAGTAGTTTGGATGGGAGTCAGCGCTTCCAAAAACGTGCTGCGCGCAACGACGATGGTGTCCTGCGCAAACAAGCGCGGCAATTCTTCAGCGCTTTCGGTGAAGTAGATTTGCCCGTTGCCGCGTTTGGCAATGTCGCGTAGCAATTCAGCGTCGCCGTCGCTTTCCTTGCCCAGGCCAATAACACTGACGGTGATTCCAGCTTGCTCACATTGGCGCAGCAGTTCCTGATAACTGCCTGGTTCTTCAGAATCGGCTGCGTCGGCGAACAGAATGATGTGGCGAGTTCCGGCTTTGGCTTTCAGCAGCATATCCGCCGCTGTCGAAAGCGCTTCGTAAACAAAAATGCCGCCACCGCCCACGTCCACCATCAAAATGTCGCGTCGAATTTTGGCGGCATTGCCTTCGACTGGTTTCACATCGGCAATAATGTGCGAAGAGCTATCCACAGCGACAACGCCGAATTCATCCAATGGCCCCAGCAAATCCAGCACTTGCACGGCTGCCAGATTTGCCAAATCCATTTTGACGCGTCCGCCAGCCACAGGCGCAGACATGCTGCCCGAACGATCCATCGCCACGACAATCGCCAGCGAAAGTTTGCGATGTTCCTGGCGCAATTCCATCGAAATCGGCAACAAAGGCTCAAGCGGCGATTTGAAATATCCACCGGAGCCATAGGAGTTTTTGCCTCCCGTCATCATCAAACCTGCGCCGGTTTCCTTTACCCAGGCGGACAGGGCTTCCATTCCTCGCTCAGTGATTTTGTTAGCAGAAACGTTTTCCATCACGACCCCGGAAAAGCCTGCCAGCGCATCCAGCGACCAATCGGCATCTTCTGGCTTTTGCGTCTTAGAGTTTAATCCACCACTGTTGAGCAATTTTGCCAGTCCGGAATTCTCTGATGACGTGACAACCAGCAACGGACGCGGCCCTTGGATGCCAACCAGCACTTTCGCCGAGTTGTTTTCGGGAATCGGGTCGCCACTGCTGCCGGTGATTTTGATTGAGTAACGTTGCGCGCCGGGCGATTCGGCCAAATCGCGGAACGTCAACCGGTTCAAACCTGCGCTGACGCTGGTTTTGCCTGCGGCTAAGACTTGCCCGCCGCGAAGCATTTCAAAACTGATTTCCTGCGACGTTGGCGATTTTACCCAAGCCGTCAACATAAAGGCTTCGCCGGGCGAGACCGTGACAGGCGCATCAATTTGCGCAATGGCTAAGTCCCCAGCAAGAGATCGTTGCAGCGAACGGAAATCAATTGCCACGCCGCGCGAAGCTGCCCGCGCGGCAGCATCCGCAGGGTCTTTGCCTGTCCAGCGTCCGTCGGAAATGACCAGAATTTTTCCAGGTGCTTCGGCCGGAATCAGCGACAACGCTTTTTCAACAGCTTCGTTCAGGTTCGAGGCGTCCGCTTCGATGCGATTGGTAAAGCCTGCAAACGCGCCAGTTTGTGGCGAACGTTCGATGGTGGAATTCTGGCCGAACGAAATTACCGCCAATCGGTCGTCGCTGCTCATGGAGCGTTGGATCAGTTCGATGGCTTCGCGTTCGGCGGCTTCGGCGTTGGCTGGCATGGAAAGGCTGCGGTCAGCGACGACAACTACAGTTCCAACTCGGCTGGGAAGTTTAACCGCCAAACCGCACAGCGCCAGTAAAATCAGCGTTAGCAGCGCCAGGCGCGCGTAACGCAGAAATTTGGAAGTCGGCTTCCAAAGCCACCACGCCGCAGCCAGGGGAATTATCAAAATCAGCCAGATTGGATTGAGCAGAGTTATCATTGCTAAGCTTGGCGAATCATTAGGTGCTTGGCTTCATTGGTCAAGCAGTAGCGCGTAGTACAAAACTTTTATGAACTGTTGGCAATCGGTTTGGCCGTGTGAAAGCCACGTTGTAAACTTCGTTCGCATTGATGTCCAAACGGCGTCAAAGTTCCTGGCGCTACTTCAAATACTTCAACAATTTGGCAATCAACCATGAAAAAAACTGATTCACTTCCGATTCTTTCGCCTGAACCAATGACCCGCCGTGAATTGATCTTCAAGGCCGGAGCTGGGTTTTCCGGCTTGGCGCTGAGTTCGCTGCTTGATAAAGACGGCCTGTTAGCAGCAACGCCAGCGGCGACGCCAAATTCCTCCGACACAAATCCGCTGGCTCCGAAAGCGTCGCACTTCAAGGCCAAAGCCAAATCCGTCATCTTTCTGTTTATGTACGGTGGGCCAAGCCAGGTTGACCTTTTCGATCCAAAGCCCATGCTCACTAAAAATCACGGCAAGCCGCTGCCAGGGCTGGACAAACTGGAAACCTTCAACAAGAACGGGAACCTGATGGCGTCGCCGTACAAGTTCAAAAAATACGGCCACGGCGGCGTGGACATCTCTGAGCTTTATTCCAACCTGGGTAGCGTCGCCGATGAGCTGTGCGTGCTTCGTTCGCTGTATTGCCTGAGCAATAACCATTCGCCTGCGATCTTTCAGATGAACAGCGGCAACATTCGTCCCGGCAATCCCAGTCTGGGGTCGTGGGTGACGTATGGCTTGGGAACGGAGAATCAAAACCTGCCCGCTTATATCGTCATGTACGACTGGCGAGGCGGCCCGATTGGTGGCGCGCCGAATTGGTCGTCGGGCTTTATGCCTGCGGCGTTTCAAGGAACATCATTCCGCCCGGGCGCGACGCCGATTGTTGATCTGAACCCGCCAAAATGGGTTGATCCGCATTTGCAGCGACAGGAAGTGGATTTCATTCAAAAGCTGAATCAGGAACATCGTGAGCTTCGCGCGAAAAACAGCGATCTGGATGCGCGCATTGCTTCGTACGAACTGGCTTTCCAGATGCAGTCGCACGCGCCAGAAGCGGTTGACCTGGGCAAAGAATCTGAAGCGACCAAGAAGCTGTATGGCATTGGCGAAAAACACACGGACTTTTTCGGCAAACAATGTTTGACGGCTCGGCGATTGGTGGAACGCGGCGTGCGCTTCATTCAGCTTTACCACGGCGGAGGCCATCAACAGGAATCCTGGGACGCGCATTTCGGCATTGACGAAAACCACCGGCTGCATTGCGCCGAAACCGACATTCCGATGACTGGTTTGATCAAGGACCTGAAAGCGCGCGGCTTGCTGGATTCGACACTCATCGTTTGGGGCGGAGAATTTGGCCGTATGCCAATGTCCCAGTCGGGCATTGGACGCGATCACAACCATTACGGCTTCTGCATGTGGATGGCCGGCGGCGGCGTTAAAGGCGGCCAGATGATTGGCGAAACCGACGAATTCGGCTTGAAAGCCGCGGTCGAACCCTACTCGGTTCACGATTTGCACGCGACGATCCTTCACGCGATGGGCTTGGAGCATCGCAAGCTGACTTACTATTACGGCGGGCGTGAACAGCGGTTGACGAACTTTGGCGGCGATCCGATTTTGAAGGTGTTTGGGTAATGAATGCCGGTACAGTACCGCGCGCGTAAGCAAGCGGCGGTCTGCGCGAGCTACTGGCTGGTTTTGGCGGTGATCCGATTTTGAAGGTGTTTGGGTAATGAATGCCGGTACAGTGCCGCGCGCGTAAGCAAGCGGCGGTCTGCGCGAGCTACTGGCTGGTTTAGAGTGGCCCCGCTTGCTCACGCGCGCGGTACCGTACCGGTTGTAAAGGATGTTTATGCCAAAGCAAGAGTTTAACGAGGAGCATATCCCTTTGGCTTATTTCATCTCGTTTCGCTGTTACGGCACATGGCTGCACGGGGATTCTCGAGGGTCGGTGGATCGTTCACATAATGCATACGGCACGGCTTTCCTCTCGCCTGATGAGCAACGCGAGTATGAGGAGTTCACACGTCTTAAACACTCCCTTG
>CAYLJQ010000461.1:0-5923 GCA_964383955.1 uncultured Heliomicrobium sp.
AACCGCTCCAGTTCTCGCGTGCCGCGAATGCCGCCGACGAATTCAATTCGTTTATCAATTCGCGGATCTTGCACGCCCAGCACAGGCGCGAGCAGCAAATCCTGAAGCACGCTGACATCCAATCGATCCGTGACTTTGAAGCGTTTGGTCACGTCGGTTCTCAGCTTCAATCCGTACCAGCGGCCACCCAGATACATCGCAAAGCGATTGTGTTTGCGCGGCACAGGGTCAACATCTGTGCGAACGTCGAATTCGCGTTCGACTTCTTTCAGAAAATCGTCCGGCGAATACCCATTCAAATCCTTGACCGCACGGTTGTACGCCAGAATGCGAACCTGGTCGGAAGGAAACAGCACGCACTGGAAAAAGTTGTACTCTTCGTCACCCTTGTGATTCGGGTTTTGACCTTGAAGTTCGGCGCGTGCGCGGCTGGCGCTTTTGGCACGATGATGACCGTCGGCAATGTACAGGTTCGGAACTTCGCCAAACGCGGCGATGATTTCCTGGTTCCGTTCTACCGGAACATGCCAGATCGTATGCGCGACACTGTCAGCCGAGACAAATTCAAACAGCGGTTCGGTTCGAATCAGTTCGTTGACCAGTCCGTTGACTTCATCGTTCGGGCGATAGGTCAAAAAGACCGGGCCGGTTTGCGCGTGAATGGTCAGCATGTGGCGCGTGCGGTCATTTTCTTTGTCGGGCCGTGTGCGTTCATGTTTCAAAATGATGTCGTTATCGTATTCATCCACCGAACAGCAAGCCACCACGCCAATTTGCGTTCGTTCGCCTAGTTTCAGCGCATAAATATAAAAGCTCGGTTCGTCTTCGATAATCATCGGCGCTGAGGCAATCAGCCGGTCGAAGTTGGCCGCCGCCTTGGCATAAACGGCATCGGAGTAAATATCGGTTCCTTCCGGCATTTCAATTTCGGGCCGTGAAACGCGCAAAAAACTGAGCGGATTTCCTTCGGCCAATTGCCGGGCTTCTTCGGTGTTGACGACGTCGTAAGGCACCGCCGAAACATCTGCTGCTTGAGGCGGCAACGGACGCAAAGCGCGAAAAGGTCTGACTGTGGACACGTAAATTCTCCTCGAGGATGAAAATGAAAGGTTCAATTAAGCGCGGATTCTACATCATCAAAACTGGCTTGCCCACAGGACGCGACGTCATCCTCTGAATAAACTCTTCACCACAAACCAGACGTTCGCCGGCCGTTCAGCCAGCCGCCGCATAAAGTATGGATACCAGAATTCGCCATACGGAACATACGTCCGAACGCGAAATCCTTCCTGCGCCAGTTGAATCATCAGTTCGCGGCTGACGCCGTACAGCATCTGGAATTCGAACTTGTCTTTGCTGATGCCTTCGCGCGCGGCAAATTCCTGGGTTGCGCGAATCATTCGCCTGTCGTGCGTGGCGATGCCGTGATAGATGCCGCTCTTCAATAGCTTCTGCATCAGCTTGATGTAATTGTCATCCACATCTGCTTTTTCGGGAAAGGCGACTTCCGCCGGTTCGTTGTACGCGCCTTTGCAGAGCCGTACGCGAGCGCCCATCGCCAACACTTCGTCCAGGTCTTTTTCGGTGCGATATAGATAGGATTGCAGCACGATGCCCACATTGCCGAATTCGTGAAAAAGCTGTTTGAAGATTCGCAGCGTCGCATCGGTTTTCGGCGTGTCTTCCATATCAATGCGGACGAAATTTCCGCGTTTGTGCGCTTCGGCAACGATGCGGCGGGTATTTTCCAGGCAATACGCTTCGTCAATGTCCAGGCCCAACTGCGTCAGTTTGACCGAAACGTTTGAATCAACGCCGGTTTCATGGATGCGTCCCAGCACGTGAACATATTCAGTGACGTCCGCTTCGGCTTCGGCGCGCGAAATCGTGCTTTCACCAAGATGATCAAAGGTCGCCGTGACGCCCAGTTTGTTCAATGCCTGGATTTCGACAATGGCGTCTTCGATATTTTCGCCTGCAATGAAACGGCGCGTGACTTGTTTGAATCCGGGGACATTGGCAAAGACATGTTTAAGAGAATGTTGCTGTGAGAGGAAAAGAAGAACGTTTCTGGAAATCATAAGCTTCAAAAGCCAATCAAGTATGTGGTTTGATAATGCGGGCGAAACTTATCACACGCCCCGGATAAAAATCGAACTTCTTAGCAAATAAACTCTTTGGTCTGATTGGTTTAGCCTTCTGGCTTTCTTCGCCTGACACAATGAATAATCCACGTTATTATCTGTCGGCGTATTCACTGCTGCACGAGGCGAACTTATGGGGATTCTTCTGATCACGGCTTTGACCTTTTATCTTGGCGCAATTCTTTATTCGTTTTATGTTTTTGCCACAAAAGCCATTCGGCCAAACCGTGAATTACAAGTGATTGTCTGGCTGGGCTTTCTCACGCACACGGCAGCAATTCTGCTCGGATGGTGGCAGGCAGGTCATTTTCCCATCGTCAACCCACGCGAAGTCAGTTCATTCATAAGCTGGGCAATCGTTGGCTATTTTCTGGTCACCAGCCACCGCTATCAAACGCGCGCGCTGCCGGTTTTTTTGTTGCCGCTGGTGTATTTGTTTGCTCTGGTTTCGATGATTCTGCCTGATTCTCCCGAAACACTGCCGGACGCGCTGGAAGGCGCAATCACAGCCAATTCGTTCACCAAAATCATTTTTCCGGTTCACGTCACGCTGGTCATCTTTTCTTACGCCGCGTTTATCGTCACGTTTGTGTGCGGCGTGATGTACCTGATTCAGGAACGAGAGCTGAAGGCCAAACATTTTGGAGCCGCTTTTCAGCGGCTGCCCGCGCTCAACACCTGCGACGAAATCGGTTACCGGTCGTTGACGGTCGGCTTTGTGCTGCTGACACTGGGCGTGGTGACAGGCATTTTCTGGAACAACCAGCGCGATGGTCGTTATTGGCACAACGACCCCAAAGAGGTCATGGCGTTGGTGACGTGGCTGGTGTACTTGTTCATCATGCATTACCGCTTAATGGCTGGCTGGCGCGGACGCCGCGTGGCCTTGCTATCAATTATTGGATTCGCCGTCGTCATGCTGACCTGGCTCGGAACGCGGGCGCTGGGCGGTTATCACGTTTTTGGCTAAAGGATGAATTATGAGTGATGAAGGATGAATTGCTCTCTTTGGTTCATCATTCATCATTCCGACTTCATCATTCCATTTTATGAGCATCGTCGTCGTTGGAATCAGTCATAAAACCGCGCCGGTGGAAATCCGCGAACGGCTGGCGTTTGCCGAATCTCGTTTGCCGGAGGCTTTGCATTTATTGGCTGATGGCCAAACAGTCCACGAAGCTGTCATTGTTTCCACCTGTAATCGCGTGGAAGTGATTGCATCAACCAAAGATCAACAAGACGGTGCAAATCTGATTTCCCACCTCTATCAATTCCTGCATGGTTTTCACAACTGCGAACCGGAAACGCTTACACAACATTGTTACGGACACGCCGATATTTCCGCCGTCAGTCATATTTTCCGCGTTACGTCATCGCTGGATTCCATGGTCGTCGGCGAGCCGCAAATCACTGGCCAGGTTAAAGACGCGTTTCAATTGGCGCAGGAAATCGGCAGCGTAGGCCACACGCTGACCCGATTAATGAACAAGGCATTTTCCGTCGCCAAACGAGTCCGCAACGAAACGGGCATCGGCTCAAACGCGGTTTCAATCAGCTTTGTTGCCGTCGAACTGGCACGCAAAGTCTTCGAGACGTTAAACGGCACGACGGTGATGCTGATCGGCGCAGGTGAAATGGCGGAACTGGCGGCAAAACATCTGTTGAATTGCGGAGCCAGCAAAATCCTGATTGCCAATCGGACTTATGAAAACGCTCTCAAGCTGGCTGAAGAAATGAATGGCGAAGCGGTGCGCCTGGAGGATTTCGAGCAGCGAATGGCCGAGGCGGAAGTCGTTCTCTGTTCAACCGGCGCTCCCAATTACCTGATCCTTCCGGCTCAGGTAAAACGCGCATTGGCAACCCGGTACAATCGCCCAATGCTGTTGGTGGATATTTCCGTGCCGCGCAATATTGATCCGGCAATCAACCAACTGGACAACGCGTTTGTTTTCGACGTTGACGACCTGGAATCCATCGCCGAATCCAATCTGGCCGAACGTCACCGGGAAGCCGAGCGGGCGGAAACAATCATTGCCGAAGAAGCCGCCCGCTTCGTTGAAGCATTGGCCGAAGGCGACATCAATGCCGTGATCGGAACCTTTCGCCAACAGGCAGGCGCGCTGGCAATTGCCGAATTTGAACGAAGCCGTAAACGACTGGGCAACTTAAGCGAACAACAAGAAGAGGCGTTGCGCGTAATGCTCAACGCCATCGTCAACAAATTCACTCAGCCGGTCATTAAACAACTCCGCGAATCCGACAACGGCCACTCTACCTACCTGTCGGCCTGGCGCGAGATGTATCACTGTGACGAAGAAAAGAAGTAATGCTTTTTCCCCTTCCCGCCTATTGAGGACAGGTCACAGTCACAACCGGAATTCTGATTTTGTATTCTGAACTAAAGCTCAACGGGCGGGCATTGCCGCCAACATTGAATTCGCCCGTATTGAATTGCGCGCCCATCAAGGGTTGTAAGTCGTTTGATGAGGCGGCAAACCAGGCTGTGGACCCGGACGGCACAAATTGATTAATGACCGTCGGTTGCAAACGGAAAGTGGACATCAGCACATCGCTGTAACAACTGGACGTCAGGTTTCCCGCAGAAGACGCCACCACCCCGGAATTGTTTTTGCTCCAGCCGGAAATCTGGACAGCGGCATTCGGAACGCTTGTGAAATCTGTCAACGGGCGATAGATCGAAAGCAGAGTCAAATTGGCTCCGCCGACCTGGCTGGGCACGCTGTCAAACCCAATCTGGCCGGGCAAACGGTCGTAATTCACATCATCAAAAATCATCTCGGCGATCCCGTTCATATTGGTCACCGCGCCGTCTTTTCGCTTGGCCAGTGCAACCGCGTTCAAAACAGACGAGTACGGGCTGGGTGTGTTGCTGGCTGTCTGCTTGACGACAACATTGCCGGTCAATGAATTGAATTGAATCGGCTGGCCCTGTTGGTTCGTGGCGACAGCCATCGCGTAGCCTCTGATGCCGGGATCAAAATCGCTCATCAAAAAACTTGCCGTTTCCTGCGCGGCCAGACAAAGCTGGATTTCCGTGGTCTGGCATGTTGTACCGCTGACCAAAAAGAGCCTGACATAAGCCGTCGTCGTCAAACTGGTGTTGGTAATGTTGATCGTTGAATTTTCACGAGCCGGATTGCTGGCGCTGGACGTGTAGCGGTTAAAGAAAAGAACCGAGCCGGGTTTTTGATCGCCGACAGCCGCAGCAGCGGCCACCGCCAAAAGTTCCAGGTCAACCACGACAAAGCCGGCAGGCTGTCCTGTCACAATGGCACTGCGCGGTGTGCTGATCACGCCGGAAGACAACGTCCAGAGAAATCTGTATGCCGCCGGTTCCTGAACGATTCTGGTCAGATCGGCAATCCCCACCGTCAAGGAAGTGTTTGGCAGCGGTTGTCCGCCATTGGTCGAATTGCCCGGAGGCACAAACGAAGCGATTGGCACCGCGGGCAACTGCAAATCTTTTTGATAGGCTTGCTGGAACGTCAGGGTGCTGGTGGCAACCATGGCGTCGCCCCGCATCAAGTGAACAGAAAGAACGGCTCCGGCTGGCACGTTAAAGAATATGGGTGATTGAATCAGCAAGCTGTAGGGCGATGCCGGTAATGCAGTATTTGTTTTCAGCGAAAAGTAATAGGCATCAAGACCATTTTCAGTGGTTGTAACGCCAGCCGCAGCAGCAACCGTTTGGTGTGTGAGCAATGTGATCAATAAAGCCAGGCAAAAGAAAATGTGAACATACCTGAATGTAATCCGGT
>CAYLJQ010000462.1:0-5917 GCA_964383955.1 uncultured Heliomicrobium sp.
GAAGTGACTCGCCCAACCATGAAAAAAGATGCCGAAAGGCGCGTCAGAAGCATTGAAGGTGTGGCAAGCGTGGACAACAAAATTGAAGTTCTGCCTTTATCGTCCAGCGACGATCGTCTCAGAACTGCTGTTTACCGAACATTGTTCAATGCCAACTCGCCCCTGTTTCGGTATGGGCAGGGAGCCGTGCCTTCAATTCATATCATTATCAAAAACGGGCGACTGACTCTGAAAGGCGTCGTTTCCAGCAAAGGCGATAGCGACATCGCCAATGTCAGAGCCAATGGCGTGCCGGGATTGTTCGAAGTCAAAAACGAATTGCAGGTGGAATCTTCCAGCAGGAAATAGAGATCATTTGGATTTGTTGCGATTTTGGATCCAGCGAGATTCTACTTGTAACAACAACACTCCGATCAGAACTGCCACGCCTCCGGCCATTTGCAAGGTGGATAGCGTCTGGCCAAGCCATAACCACGCAGCCGCAGCAGCGACCACCGGTTCCAGAATGGAAGTCAGACTTGTGCGGCTTGCTTCCAAATGCTTCAGGCTTGCCAGGTAAAAAGCGAACGGTAAAACTGTTGCGACTGCTCCCAGGTAAAAAAAGAACGCCCACATTGAAAGTCCGTAACTGGTCCAGGCGATTTCCCACGGCTGGCGAATGATCAGCCAGATCAGCGCCGCCGATAAAAACGCATACGCCATCATCGTGCGTGAATCGTATTGGCGAAGCCCGTGCTTGCCGTACACCGTATAAAACGCGAAACCGATTCCGGAACCAACCGCACATAGTGAACCAACCCAGGAAATTTGCCCCAGCCCGCCGGGTTGCCCAATCAGCATCAGTGCCGCACCTGTCAGCGCCATGGCTGCCGAAAACACTTTGCCGGCAGTCAACCGTTCCGTTTTTGAGAGCACGCCGTAAGCCAGCAAAAACACCGGTGCCAGATATTGCAGCATCAACGCGTAACCAACGCTGACTTTGGTCAATGCCAGGTAATAAAACCCTTGATTGGCGACCAGGCCAATCAAGCCCAACACCACGAAATAAGGAACATCCGCCAGGCGAATTTTGATCAGGTGTTTTGCTGTCAGCCATAACCAGGCAAATAAAATCAGCGATGCAAAGCCGGTGCGGAAAACCAGCAAGTCGTCCGGGCGCATTTGTCTGCTGCGCAGCAGATAACTGGTGACAACGCCTGAAAAACCCCATAAAGCCGCTGCGCCTGCCGCCAGCAAATAGCCCTTGCTTGGATGAGCTTCACCTTGTGTCTGCGAAATGGTTTGTGTGGTCACTTGGTTGGAGATTGAAGAACAGGTAATCGCTTTGCTTGTAATGTTGATTGGCCAATAAGAATCTGAAGTATCACTGAACCGTAAAAATATCAACGCGAATGATTTGGTGAATGAATCAACGTTTGATCAGGCGAGAGGTGTGCTACCATTACGGCCACAACCTACGACTCAATCAGTATTGCTACAAAGACTTTAGACAACCAGGCAGTAAAAACCAGGGACATCGAAAATGAACGCAGACGCTTTGGGCCAGATCAAACCGATCACAAAAAAAGACCAGATCGTCGTTTCCGTTAAAAATGCCATTTTGGCGGGCAAGCTGGAATCAGGCGATCCAATTGTTGAGAACAAAATTGCCCAGCAATTGGGAGTCGGAACCCCTTTGGTGCGAGAAGCATTGATCGAATTGGAGCATCAAGGCTTTGTTCAGAAAGTTCCTTTCAAGGGGACGATTGTCACCAAACTGAGCCGCGAAGATGTGGATAACATTTTTCGATTGCGCGCCGAGCTGGAGGCCCTTGCGCTGGAATGGGCGAAAGAACAGGTAACAGATGCTGACATTGAAGAGTTGCGGGTGTTAACGGAAAACATGAAAACGGCGGCGATGGCTTTGGATTTACCCGTGTTCTATGAAAATGATCTGGCTTTCCACCGCAAAATCTGGGAACTGGCTGGCAACACTTATCTGGCCGAAGCCCTGGAAAAAGTTGTGGTTCCCTTATTCGCCTTCTTTGTGATGAAAAACGTCCGCGAGCGTGTGAATTACATTGATAGTGCGGCCAAGCACGCCGAAATCATCGCAGCTTTGCAAAACAGGAAAGACAAACAGGTTCGCCAGAAGATGAAAGGCTCAGTGGAATTCTGGCAGGATGAAATTTTGAGCCAACTGTTTCCGAGACGAAAACCCTAAACCCACCGCTAACTTTGTTCAGGTAAAAGGAGCATATAAGATGCAAAAGTTTCGATTGTCGGTAGTGTTGATGGTATTGCTGTTATCTTCGCTGAGCAGCGGAGCGCCAGCGATTATAGCGGATGGCGATTGGCCGCAATGGCGGGGCGCTAATCGTAATGGCATATCTCCGGAAACCGGATTGTTGAAGCAGTGGCCCGCCACCGGACCGAAAGTGATTTGGTCCGTCACTGAGCTTGGTGAAGGATTTGGTTCTCTCTCGCTTATTAGTGACAGAATTTATGTGCAGGGAACACGCGGCGAAGCCAGTGTTGTTTTTGCCTTAAATCGAGCCGATGGCAAAACCGTTTGGTCAACGGCTTTGGGGCCGAAGGGAAGCGAACGGCGTGGCAATGGGCCGCGCGCAACTCCCACGCTAGACGGAGATCGGATGTATGTGTTGACAGAGAGCGGAGATTTGGCGTGTTTGCGCGCGCGTGATGGTTCGGCAGTTTGGCGCAAAAACATCTTAAAAGAGTTTGGCGGCAGTAACCCAGGATGGTTGATCAGCGAATCGCCGCTGATTGATGGCAACCGATTGATTGTTTCGCCTGGCGGACGCGATGCCGGAATTGTGGCTCTGGACAAAATGTCCGGCCAGACGGTTTGGAAGTCAGCAGGCTTGAGTGATGAAGCGGCATACTCTTCCTGTATTGTGGCTGATGTCGGCGGCGTGCGGACGATCATGAACTTTACTTCCGCTGCGGCGGTCGGCGTGCGGGCCAGCGACGGGAAATTGATGTGGCAATACAAGAACGCCGCCAATGGAACGGCCAATTGCACAACGCCAGTGTTTGCCGACAACAAAGTATTCTTTTCTTCGGCTTACGGAACTGGCGGCGCATTGCTTGGTTTGAGCGCGCAAGGCGGCGAAGTCAAGGCACAGGAAATCTACTTCACGAAAGATATGATGAACCATCACGGCGGCATGGTGCTGGTCAATGGCTATCTATATGGTTTCTCGAATTCGGTGCTGACCTGTTTGGAATTTGCCACTGGCAAAAAGATGTGGGTGAATCGCAGTGTAGGCAAAGGCTCGCTGACGTATGCCGATGGAATGTTGTTTATGCTTGGCGAAGATCATGTGGTTGGACTGGCCGAAGCTTCGCCGACTGAATACAAGGAAAAAGGCCGGTTTACAATTAACGACCTGGGCAAAAATAGCTGGGCGCATCCGGTCGTAGCAGGCGGCAAGATGTACATTCGCGATCAGAACACGCTGACTTGTTACGATGTCAGAGGCAGATAGAGCGGCTTTAGGTCGACTATTTCAGCTCAGCCAAAACTAAAAGCTAGAACTTTAGTGCAGATAAGTCAGATATCTGCACCAAAGTTCCGGCAGTATTTCTTTAGCTTATTAAATCAATCAACCTAACTCTTCGCTCAACGAAATTTACGAGCGAGATGAATCTCAAGCTCCTGAACTGCCATTCGTCTGCATGCAAATCTGGCTTTCCAAAGAGAGCGATGTTTCCATTCGCGAGCAATTGATGGCGCAGGTCAAACTGGCCATTTTGAGCCAGGATTTGAAGCCCGGCCAAAAGCTTCCCAGCACGCGCGAACTTGCTCGTCGCCTGAGAATCCATGCCAACACGGTCAGTGCTGCATATAGCGAGCTTACTGAGCTTGGCTGGGTGGAAATGCGTGCGGGCAGCGGCATCTATGTTCGCCAGTTCGACCGCGAAGTAGAACTGGAAGCGCAACTGGACCTGGATAATTTGATTGTGGAATTTCTTCAGGTGGCTCGCCGCAAAGGTTTTTCACTGGCTGAAGTTCAATCGCGGGTCAAACATTGGTTGCGATTGCAACCGCCGGATCACTTTCTGGTGATTGATCCTGACGCAGAATTTCGAGAAATCCTGATGGCGGAAATCCGCAATGCCACGGGATTTCGCACATTGGGCGCCAGCATTCAGGATTGCGAAAATCGCGGCAACCTGGTCGGCGCTGTGCCGGTTGCGCTTTACGGACAAGCGGAAATTGTCTCAGCCGCTTTGCCGCCGAAAATGGCTTGTTTGCTCATTCGCACCCGGTCAGTCACGGAAACGCTGAAAGGAGAAACGCCGCCTTCGATTGAAGAATTGATTACGGTGACTTCAAGCTGGCCCACGTTTTTGAATTATGCGCGCTCCATGCTGGCGGCTGTGAAGCTGGACCCCGACGCGCTGGATTTTCGCGATGCGCGCAAAAAGGGCTGGCAGAAAGGGCTTCGCTCATCATCCTTCGTGATTACTGATGCTGCGACTGCGCCACAAATCCCGCCTGGAATTAAAGTCCGCACCTTCCAAATCATCTCTGATGCTTCGCTTGTCGAACTGCGCAGCTACGTTGAAAAATTCCTGACAGGTGCTCACGCCTGAACTGACAACAGTGTGACGATGAGGAAAGTGTCCCAACTTGCCTCATCATCTTCGAACCGTGCAGCTACTCTCCGCCAGGTGAAAAGATCAGGTTAATGCCGACAGTCCGAAGCTGGCTCTTTTAGAGAAAATTTGAAGCAGCAATCGTGGCTTGGTAGTTGCTCAGTTGGCCGCGAAGCTTTCAAATAGCGCAAACGCTGTCGTTAACGACAGCGGCAAATGACAAGAGTTGGAATCCGGCGACACCCAGTTGGTTAACCCCAGAGGTCTTTTCCCAAATTGGGGAGGAAAAGATGGAAATTTTCGTTGGCCTGTTACTTGTTCTCGGCATTATTACCGTGGTTGGGCACGCCATCTGGTGGGCGCTTGCCAAAATTTTTCACGCCTTTTGGGGCAAATCGCCGGAACCGGTAAAAGCAGTTTCGCTGATTTCGCAGTGCGTGGGATGTGGTGTAAGTCTTGGTCTCAAAGACGACTTTTGCCCTTCCTGCGGGCGTCCGCAAAAAGTGAATACCAAAGCTGACCCGCTTGCCGATTTGGCCATGACTTCGCGTCAGATGGATCGCTTTCTGAACCAGTGCAAGATTGATCTGGCGACGCATCGCAGCGTGACAAAAGCCATTGAGGAAGAGCGCGAACGGCTGACCCGGCCAATGCGGTCTACGCAACCAATCAAGCCAGAAGCCGAAGTCCCAGAACCAGTGAAGCCTGCACCCGTCATCAAGCCTAAGGTCAACTTGGCAGAACCAATTGCTTCACCGGTTTTCCTTCTGCCTTCTCAGGCGTCAAAGCCTGAAACTGTCCCTGAACCGGTTCCCATTCAACCGGAGCCGCCACGCGAGCCACGGCGCTCCTTCGCTGAAATGCTGGAAACGTTTATGGAAGAGAGCAGCATCCGCTGGGGCGAAATCGTCGGCGGGCTGCTAATCATTGGTTGTTCGCTGGCGCTGGCGATCAGTTTGTGGTCGCAGATTACGGCAGTGCCGTTGCTGAAGTTTTCTGTCTTTGTCGGGGTAACTGCCGGTCTATTCGGCATCGGATTTTATAGCGCGCATCGCTGGAAACTGCCTACAACCAGCCGAGGCGCGCTGACAATTTCGACGCTGCTGGTGCCGCTTAACTTTCTGGCGATGACGGCATTTTCGCAAACTGCCAATCCCAATGCGGCAATCATTTTCGGCGGCGAGTTTGCCGCCTTGGCGCTGTTTCTATTTCTGGTTTACCAGGCAGGCAAAGTCATTGTGCCAAACAATTCCTGGCTGCTGGCGGGAGTTACTCTGGTGCCCTCATTTTCGATGCTGGTGGCGAAACACTG
>CAYLJQ010000463.1:0-5916 GCA_964383955.1 uncultured Heliomicrobium sp.
GTTGATGACGTAATCGCTGTGATGAATGAAGTAATTATGAAAATACTCCTTGATCATTTCGCCCTTGTAACCACAGGCCACCAGAAAATTCTTAAAGCCGTGATGGGCGTAAATGTTCATGATGTGCCACAGCATTGGCTTGCCGCCAATTTCAACCATGGGCTTCGGGCGAACTGTCGTTTCTTCCGCCAGTCGCGTTCCGCGTCCACCTGCCAAAATTACAACTTGCATCTCACACCACCGTTACTTCAGGAACAGGAATAATGAATTTACCGCCGCGAGCTTTATATTCGCTCTGCTGGCGCATGATTTCTTCGCCAAAGTTCCAAGCCAGAATTAACAGATAATCCGGCTGTTGTTCCAGCAAAGTCGAAACAGGCAAAACCGGAATGTGCATTCCGGGCGTGAACATTCCCAGCTTCAAGGGGTTTTTGTCCACCACATAAGGCAGCAAGTCGGTCGTGATCTGGCAATAATTCAGCAGTGTGTTGCCTTTGGCCGCCGCCCCATAACCGGCGACGGTTTTGCCTTCGGCTTTCAATCGGTTCAACAAATCCAGCAAGGATTCGCGACTGCGTTCAACGCTTCTGGCCAGTTGTTCGTATCGCTCAAAACTGGTGAAGCCTTTTTCCTTCTCTTCTTCCGCCCAAGCCAGAACCTGCGCCGAATGATTATGATGAACTTCTTTGTGCCCGGCGTGCATTCTCAGCGATCCGCCGTGGATCGGCACGTGATCCATCCGGACAATCACTAAACCTGCGGACTCGCACAACCGCATCAACGAATTGACTGAAAAGTAGCAAAGATGCTCGTGATAAATCGTGTCGTATTCCGTTCGGTGAAGCAGATCGCCAAGATAAGGCATTTCAATAACGACAAGCCCGTCTTCGCCGATGACCGCTTTGCAGCCGCGCAGAAAATCCTGTGTGTCATCCACGTGAGCCAGCACGTTATTTCCGATGACTGCTTTTGCTGCTCCGTAATCACCGCGAACCTGCTCTGCGACAGCCAGGCAGAAAAATTCATTGATCGTTTCAACGCCGTTTGCGCGAGCCATCGCGGCAACGTTGGTTGCCGGATCAATGCCCAAGGTCTTGACTCCCAAATCCTGAAAACAGCGCAACAAGCTGCCGTCGTTGCTGGCGACTTCGATCACCAAATCGTTGGCAGTCAACCGCTGCATTTCCGTAATGGATTTGGCATAGCCGCGATTGTGTTGCGCGATCGTTTCGGAAGTGCCGGTTACGTACAGGTAATGGCGGAACAACACTTCCGGGTCAACCACGTCCGGGATTTGCACCAGCGAACAGCTTTCGCAGAAATGCGTGTCGAGCGGGAAAAATTGTTCCGTGGCAAATTCATCCGGTGTTTTCAAAAACGAATTTGCCAGTGGTTGCGACCCCAGAGGCAGAAAGAGCCTGAGGCTTTTTTCGCCACAGGCTCGACAGGTTTCTCTTCGCTGATAAACAGGTCGCTTGGACATTTTTGGATTCACCATAAAACCTCCATCTGTTAATTGGTAATTGCGGCTGTCGCCTTGTTGGTTTCAGGCTCAGACTTCAGATTTCGACGCCATTTCGGCATTTCAGGCGAAAAACGAAAGATCATCAGGTTTCGCAAAAACTCCCAGCATGTCATGACTCGGACGTGTGAAAGTCCATTGCCGCGCATTCGCGCAAAGACATTGAATTCCAGCACGCGCAAGCCCATGTAGTGAGCTTTGATGACGATTTCGGGATCCAAAAACCAGGTTTTCGATTTCAAATCCATCGCTTCAAGCGCTGTGCGCGGCAAAATCTTCGGGCTGCCGTTTACGTCAATCGAACCCAGGCGCGGCCATAAAGCGCGCACCATCACGTTGTAAGTGACCGAAACGACTTTGCGCCACAGTCCATCCATTCTGAATCGCCGCCGGACTTTTGCCAGCACATTGCCGTTCGTGGTTTTGACCGTGTCAAACAATGCAACCACGTCTTCGGCGTCAACCTGGCCATCGCAGGGAATGATGCCGACCCAGGGCGCGCGGCAAACCTGGATGCCGCTGAGCACGCCGTTGCCATATCCTTCGTTAACTTCGACGCGGTGGTAGACGATCGAAGGTTCACTGGCCGCCATTTCGCGGATCATCTCGCCGGTTCGATCCCGCGAACCGTTATCCACGGCAATCAGTTCCAGCCTGATGCCGGCTTTTTTGAAGGCGGCAGCAAATCTAGGGATCGTGTAGCCTATGATCTCTTCTTCGTTGTAACAGGGCATCACGAAAGAAAGTTCAGGCTCAGAATTGTGGAAAGAAGTGTCCATCATCAGTCTCCGGTCCCGACCGCACCGGTTTCCGCGCGAAACACGGTGCGTCGTAAATCTTGAGCGAACATGGTTCGAGTGAATTTGCCTAAGCCAGACGGGTGTTCGCCAAACGTGGCAATCCGGCCTTCGATCAGTGCGCATTTATCGGGGGATACGTTGGTAGCAAAGCCGGTCGGACGACCAAGGGCATATTTTTCCAGATGATGCGCATACCCATCACGGTGCCATGCCTCCACATCATAGGAAGTCGTCCATTCAGGATTGGCCTCCAACGTCTTAGCAAAAGGAACGTGCAGTAAAACGGATCGCAGATAATCTGTCGTCGCGTGGAGCACAGCCGGTTCAGATCGAAGCTCGGCTTCTTCCAGCATTGCAGAAATTGTCATCTCCAAATACTCGATGGCTTCCTGCGTCAGGTAAAATCGGCCCAGCATTGAATACTTGCTGAGCAAATTGCCGCCCAGACTGCCATCAACCAAGGCGTCGAAATTCTGCCTTGCCCATTCGACACAGGCTTCTCTTGTAAAGAAAAGCTCTTCCTGACTCTCCTTCAGAAAATCGTCAATCATTGCCCGGAACTTCGGCGGCGCTTGATCCAGCATCTGCTGCATTCGAACCATCACATCGTAAGCCTTGATGCCTTCCTGGCGCGCGTATTCAAACGGCTCTTCAAAATTGCCTTCGTAATAAAAAATCGTCAGCAACAGATGGAAGACTCGCGCTTCCAGATATTCCTCGAAGCTGAAATCGGGCGTTTCGACAACCATCTCTTCGGTTTCAATCACAGGCTGGCCCGTATAATCGCCAATGTTGCGAGCCACAACGCGAAAGCGGGTTTTGAACTGGAAGAGTTCACGGCTTTCCGGATTGCTCAGCGGAGCGCCGTGTAACAACATCAATTGATGAGCCGAAATTCGTTTGACGCCGGTTTCCAGCAAATCGCGGACGGCGGTCATAAACGAAGCCTTGGTTTCGCCAGGCATGCTCAAAATCAATTCCCCGTAAGATTGCATTCCCTGTGCGATGACTTCTTTTTGAATGTCGGCAAATGTGTCCAGGCTGATGTTCGCTCGTTTGATGTTTTTCAGCACTTTCGGATTCAGGGATTGAACCGCCGCGGTCATCGGCAAGCGGCCTTTGATCTTGCGCATGACTTTGATGATTCGCTCGCCGCGATTCTTCCCGGTCGTTGTGCGCAGATATTGCGGCCAGTTGTAATGTTCTTGCAGGTGGCTGATGTAATCGGCAACTTCTTCGTCGCGCTGATACATTCCGAAATTGTCGTCGGCAAAGCACAAAGTGATTTCCGGCTTGATGCGTTCGGCGATGTAGAGCAAATCGGCTTTCACGTTTTCGACCGAATGCGCGTAAATCTTGCTGTTGGCTTCGACACTGGAATTGCAATAGGTGCAGCTAAACGGACAGCCGCGCGCAATTTGCATCATTGGGAAATAGCCGGTCTTGAAATAATCATCCATCAGTCCGGCTAAATAAGGCGAAGGAATGTCGTCCAGATCGCGTATACGCTCGACTTCTCCGCCAACAACAAACTCGCCCGTTCGCCGGTCAATCCACATGTTGCCGGGAACCGGTTCTTCAAAAACTCCTTCAACAGATCCGCCAACTTCGGCAAACCGGCGAATGATGTTCAGAAAAGCGCGCTCGCCTTCATACGTCGGGCCGCGAACAGCAATATCAATTTGCGACATTCCGCGCAGAAAACTTTCCTGTTCCGCAGCCGTCAGCGGAAAGTTCGGTCCGCCCATCAAGGTCAACAGTTTCGGATTCCGGGCTTTCGCATAATCGGCGAAATGAAGCGCCAGGTTGTGATTCCAGGAATAGCTGCTGAGCGCCAGGACATCCGGCAAGCCGCCGTCCAGCGCAACTTTCAAATCTTCCGGTTCACGAAAAATTTGGATGTCCAGCGCCTGCCGCGAATCAAGATATTCGCGGGTGTAAGTCGCCAAGTTGGCTACGCCGAGCGGGTAAACATCCGAACTGTACGTCAGCTGGTTGTGGCCAAGATCGGCTAAGAAGATTCGCATTCTGTCTCCTGAGTTTATTGTGAGCATGTGGGGCTGACTTGCTCAAAGCGTTTTGTTCGCTGAATGCCTTCGGCGATTTCAATCACAGGCGTCCAATCAATCAATCGCCGCAACCGGTCAACGCTGACCGGGTCGTGTTGCATTTCTTCTGAGCGGGTTTGGATCGCCCCAAACTGCAATTTATCTTCGGGGATGTTAAGGATGGAAGCTGCTGTTTCGACAAAGCCGCGAACCGTGGTCAGTCGTCCTGTCGCCAGATTCACGACTTCACCGGGTTGTGATTTCGCCACGCTTAATCGAAGCAATCCTTCGGCGACATCTTCGACATAGGTGAAGTCTCTTTTCTGTGTGCCCAATGTCAGTGGCAGTGATTGTTCGTTGCTGGATGCTTGCAGCAAGGAAGGCAGCAAGCGGCCTGTGTGTTCTCCGGGGCCGTAAACGGTGAACAACCGGGCAGTGATCCCTCTGACGCCAAGCTTTCGACAATGCTGCGCCAGCAGATTCGTTCCCATCAGCTTGGATTGCCCATACAGCGTCGTCGGGTTGCAGATGGAATCTTCAGCCAGATTGCCGCTGACTTCTCCATATTCCAGAGCTGATCCGACGTGAACAAGCTGCTGGCCTTCCCACAAACTTTTGACGCCCGCCATGGCGCGGCAAATAACTTCTATCAATTCGGCGTTGATTCGGTAAGCCGTGGCTTCATCTCGTTCGAAACGATCAACCCCGTAACCGGCCAGATTGAAAACAACGGCAGGCTTGATTTTCGAAATGATCTCGCCAACCAAAGGAAGCTGCTGCAGATCCGCCCGCACAATTTCGCCATTGATTTCGTAACCGGAACAAACCTGTTCGGCAAACTCAACATCACGCACCATCAAATATGGCCGCGCTCCATCACGACATAAAAATCGCGAAACCCAACGGCCAATAAACCCCGAAGCGCCTAACACAAGCACCCTGGCCTGGTGCTCTGCGCGTGCCGTTGCTCCCAAAAAGCCTGTTGCCAACTTCTTGCGATCAGTTTTTTCAAAAACCGAAAGAGTTCCCATAACTACGGAACGTCACAGCTTCCTGCCGAGGATTGCCGTTTTTGACCAGCCGATGGGCTCCCAGGGAGTAAAAGAATAATGAGAGACGATCTGAAAATGAGAGCGCACACTTTCCGCAACTTCTTTGGGCGGATACATTTTCATGTGAAACGAGATGGCCAGAAAATAGCCAACCAATGAAGGCTTGAGCGGCAGATAGATCAAATATCCGCCGGGCCTTAAAACCCTGGCAATTTCCGACAACCCAGCTTGCAAGCAAATGTATTCGATGGCACCGCTGGTGACGACCAAATCGAAAGATTCATCCGGAAAAGGCATGTTGAGCATATTGGCCTGAACGAATCGGACCCGCTCTTCAAATCTTCCCATTTCACCCACGGTCTTTTTGGCCACATGAATAGATTTTGCAGACAAGTCTATTCCTGTAATCCGGGAACGTGAGTCGCTGGTTTTCAGCAAAGCTTCCGTCAACAAACCCGGGCCGCATCCGGCGTCAAGGATGCGGGGGGCTTTGG
>CAYLJQ010000464.1:0-5887 GCA_964383955.1 uncultured Heliomicrobium sp.
GAGCGGCGCGTTAATCCCACAAACTGACATTTTGCGTGTGGCTATAGTTTCCTCTGGCGAACTTTACAATTCTTACGTCAATGCTTTCGACCGGTATCCCAATGGTATGGAACTGAGCGCTGCTCGAAAGATCAATTTGAATGCCTGGGGATCTGGCAGGCCTTCACCCGAACAGCTGATTGGCCAGCCGCAGGAATGGTGCCGCCTGAATTACCAGACCATTACCGCTGCAAGCGTCAGCGGGGAAATGAACTGGCAGGTTGAATCCGATGCAGTAGCGCACGGCTTTTGCGTCTGGTTTGATACAATCCTGACCGATGGCATCGGATTCAGTAACGCGCCGGGAGGTGGCGCAAAAGTGTATGGCAGCGCGTTTTTTCCGTGGTTGGAACCTGTCAACTTGGCGGCAGGGGATTTGGTAAAGATTGAATTGAAAGCCAATCTGGTTGGCGATGATTACATTTGGAGTTGGAATACATCGGTTCAAGGTGCTGGAATCCATCAGAAGTTGAAGGCCAGTTTCCAGCAATCAACGTTTTTCGGGCTCTCGCTTTCTCCTCAACATCTGCATAAACACGCTGCTACCTACACGCCACGCTTGAATGAAGACGGCCAGATCGCGCAATTTGTTTTTCTTCGTGTCCGCGAAGGATTGGCACAGGGAGAGATTGCCAACTTATTGGCGGCGGCATATCCCACGCGATTCAAACACCAGCGCGAAGCCTTAAGCCATATTGCATTGCTGGCCGAAAAATTCTGTGAATAACAATCGCTCTCGCCTCAGCATTCTTTTCAAAAACCTATTTGGTGTTTTGCCGTATCTGCCGCGCACGCTGTCGTTGGTCTGGCAATCCAACGGAAAATGGACTGCGGCCTGGATTGCATTGTTGGTTGGCCAGGGCATTTTGCCAGCGTTTCTGGTCTGGTGTGCCAAAGCCTTGGTGGACAGTTTTGTCGAAGCTTCACGCGTGCCGGGTGGGATTGTGCGTTTGCGCCCGTTGCTGTTTTACGCAGCGCTGACGGGGGCGGCCATGTTGTTGACCGAATTGCTGCATCGCATCAGCAATTACGTCCGAACGGCACAATCGGAACTGTTGAAAGATCACATCAGCGATTTGATTCAGCGCAAATCCGCCGAGGTGGATTTCGGATTTTACGAAATGCCCGAATATCACGATCACTTGCATCGCGCCCGGTCGGACGCCAGTTATCGCCCGATTGAACTGCTGGAAAACATGGGCGGATTGTTGCAAGGCGCGGTCACGCTGCTGGCATTGCTGGCCGTATTGTTACCTTATGGATGGTGGTTGCCATTGTCATTTCTAGCGGCGGCTGTGCCGCTGGCGGCAGCAGTGATGGCCAATACCATGCGCCGATACAATTGGCAGCGATCCGTGACTGAAGCCGAGCGCAGAACCTGGTATTACGATTGGGTATTGACGGCAACCGAAACGGCGGCGGAAGTCAGGCTGTTCGGGTTAAGCGAACATTTTCGAACTGCGTACAGCCAATTGCGCCGGACGTTGCGCGAGGAGCAGTTGAGAGTAGTCAAACGCGAACTGGTACTGGAATTTGTTGCGGGATTGGCGGCGTTAGCAATTACCGGAGCAACACTGGGATGGATGGGCTGGCAAGCTTTGCAAGGCGTGGTTACGTTGGGAACACTGGCGTTGTTTTACCAAGCCTTCAATCAGGGGCAACAACTGTTGCGCTCGCTGGTTGGCAATTTCAGCGGGTGTTATTCGAACGCGCTTTTTCTGGGCGATCTGTTCGAGTTTCTGGATTTACAGCCGATGATTATTGACCCTGAAAACTCATTGCCTGTGCCGGTTGAGCTAAAGCAAGGAATCGAATTTGATCAGGTTACCTTTCAGTATCCGGGTAGCGAGCGCGTTGCGCTGGACGGTTTCAGCCTGAGCATTCCCGCCGGACAAATCACCGCAATTGTCGGGTTGAACGGGGCAGGGAAAACCACGCTGATCAAATTGCTCTGCCGGTTGTATGACCCGGATGCAGGCGGCATTACGATTGACGGAGTGAACTTGCGGCAGATGGAACTAGCAGCCCTGCGCCGTTCAATCACAGTGTTGTTTCAACAGCCAGTTCATTACAACGCAACTGTTGCCGAAAATATTCAATTGGGCGCTCTGAGAGAGCGCATGGCGGAAGCGGAAATTCGCACTGCTGCCGAAGAAGCAGGTGCGACGGAAGTGATCAATCGTTTGCCGGATGGTTACGACACCATGCTCGGCAAATGGTTTTCGCAAGGCGCGGAACTCAGCGGCGGCGAATGGCAGCGCCTGGCGCTGGCGCGTGCATTTGCCAGATCGGCTCCCATCGTCCTGCTGGATGAACCGACCAGTTCGATGGATTCGTGGGCAGAGGCCGATTGGCTGCGGCGATTTCGTGTTGCGATGACAGACCGCACGGTAGTCATCATTACGCATCGTTTCACAACCGCAATGCAGGCCGACAGCATTCACGTTATGCAAGACGGAAAAATCATTGAATCGGGAACGCATGCGGGATTGCTAGCGCGCGGTGGTTTATACGCTGAATCCTGGACGGCACAGGTCAAAGGCCTTAATCCATGAACAGCCTGTCGCTTGAAAACTTGTCACCAGAGCGAGCCTTCCTGATTGCTGCCGTGCGCTCGGCAATCAGTGGCAATGGTTCCGCCGTTACAGACGAATCAATTGAATGGGCAATTGTGGCTGACGAAGCCGCTTACCACGGCGTCGTGCCTTTATTGTGGCGGTATCTTCAGCAGTTCGGTTTAGATGGTGTGCCTTCTGATGTTCGCGAATCGCTTCACATCTCTTTTCAAAACAATCTCAAACACAATCTCATGCTGACCGGGGAATTGTGGCAAATCATGATGATGTTCCAGGTTCAGGGAATTTTGGCGATTCCATTCAAAGGACCAACGCTGGCAATGTTGGCATACGGCGACCTGGCATGGAGAGAGTTTACCGATCTGGACATCCTGGTTGATGAACATGACCTGGTAAAAGTTGGGGAATTGCTGACATCCGCTGGCTATCAATCGCGCATGGGTTTGTCATTGTTGAGCGATCCCGTGTTTACCGGCATTGAACGAGAGTTTTACTTTACCAGTCATCGCAACGGCACATTGATTGATCTTCAATGGCATTTGTCCTCGCCTATTTTGCCGTTTGATATGGAGCTGGAACATATCAGCAAAAATCAAATGATGGTTTCGCCGGGCGGCAAGCAGATCGCAACGCTTGGGTTGGAAGATTTGCTGCTGTATTTGTGCGCGCATGGATCGCGCCACTGTTGGGAGCGGTTAGGGTGGATTGCTGATGTGGCGGGCCTGATCAATTTGAATCCCCAACTGGATTGGGATTTGGCGATGGCGAAAGCGCGCGCATTAAAGTGTGAGCGCCTGTTGTCACACAGTTTATTGCTTGCGCAGTGTCTGGCGGGCGCTCAGTTGCCGCCGGTGATTGAACAGTTGGTTTCTGAAGATGCCGGATCGCAGGCGCTTGCGGGCAGCATTGTCCAAACCCTCGTTCAGCCGCTCGGCAGTTCAATGAGCAAATTCAATTTGCACTACTATTTCCTGAACCTTCATCATCGGCCAGCCAACCAGTTTCGACACCTCTTACGGCTGATCTTCAAACCGACAATCATTGATTGGGAGTTCTGGTCTTTGCCTTCTTCCATGGCGTTTCTTTATCCATTCGTCCGAATCATCCGCCTAATTGCAGAGCGCCTTCCTTTTTACCACTTACACAAATCGTCAAACTGAAACCATGTGGAACCGTCTGACGCTCCGGTACAGGAAGTAGCAGGGCCGATGCAGGATTCAATTCGCTTTGCGTTTGAACTTCTAACCCGCCTTTACGCAAAAACCGGAAGAGGGCAGTTCTGACTCCCCCTTCCGGTTTCCTTTCTTCACCACGGCGCTTGCCAGCCGTCGCTAACTCAACTGGCCAGAGTCGCGTGTGTATTCATACTGGTAGCGGTGATAGTAATAATTGTAGCCGTCGCGTTGCAGGTTCACGTTGTTCAGCACAACGCCAAAGATTTTTGCGCCGACATTGGCCAGTTCCTGCCGCGAATGCACCACCATTTCGCGCGAGCTTTTGCCTCCGTGAACAATCAGCATCACGCCGTCCACCTGGCGCGAAATAATCACCGGATCCGTGACGCTGTTGATCGGCGGCGAATCAATCAGGATATGGTCGAAATGCTGCGACAGTTTTTGCAGCATCATCCGGAATTTTTCTGAACTCAACAAATCAGCCGAATTGGGCGGCACAATGCCGGAAGGCATCACGTACAGATTTGGAAACTTTGTCGTTTGAACAACGGCTTTCAGGGACATGTCGCTCGACAGGTAATTCGATAATCCTTTTCGGTGATCAATTCCAAAAATTTTGTGAATACGCGGGCGGCGCATGTCAGCATCAATCAACAACACTGTCGCGCCAAGTTGCGACAGGCAAATGCTGGTGTTGATGGTGGTCGTGGTTTTGCCTTCGCCCGGCTGACTGCTGGTGACAAGGATCGTTTTCGGAGGCTGACCGGCTGCTGATAACAGAATTGACGTTCGCAGCATGCGGTAGGCTTCCGCTACAGATCCCGCGGTTTTGTACGCGTCTTTTGGAGACAAGATTCCGGCTGCTCCCGATGCATTTTTCTCCTGTTTGACTCCCCCCAAATACAAGCGGCGGCCATTGGAGCCGATTGCCGGGATCACCCCCAGCGCTGGCAGGCGAACGTAGCGGCTGACATCGTCAACTGTCTTGATCGTGTTGTCCAAATGATCGAGCAAGAAAACCAAACCAATGCTGGCGCCAAGACTGAGCAGAAATGCCAGTAACACGCTGCGCGTTCTGGAAGGGCCAATCGGACCGCCGGGCACTCTTGCCGGTTCGGCAATGGAAACCTCTTTTACCTGTCGTGCTTTTTCCAGGTCAACCTGGCTGGTTTTTTGCAGGAAATCCGTGTACAGCGTCTTTGCTGTTTCAGCCTTCTGTTTCAGGATGTTGAATTGAATTGCGGTTTGGTTCTGCTGTACTGCTTCGCCTTTTGCGCGCACCAGCGCAGATTTCATTGCGGCTTCGTCACGAACGGCCCGCTCATAGTCGGTTTTCAATTTGTCAACAAGCTGCGCGCGAGTGCTGATAATTTCTTTCCGCATGACCTCCATCTGATCACGCACCTCGGCAATCTTGGGGTTGTCAGGGCCGTATTTGACATTGAGCTGCGCAGAGGCAATGTTCAATTCGCTCAACCGTTTTTGCAGGTCATTGGTCTGCTGATTTCCCAGGGCTTCTGGTAATTGCGCAACACGCCCTTGGCGTGCATCTTCATATAGCGATTGTTTGATGATTCGATCGGTTTCAGCCCGCATCGCCTGCTCATGCAATCCAACCAACTTGGTCGAGGTTAGGTCCTCTTTGCCTTCCAGAGAAAAGATGCCGTTTTGACGAGTGTAATCAGCCAACGCTTGATCGGCTTTTTGCATTTGAGCCTCAAGTTCTCGCGTGGCTCCATTCAAAGAGAAGGATGATTCTTGAGTAGACGCATTTTTTTTCTTATAGCTTTTCTCGCGGTAGACTTGCGCGATTCCGTTGGCCACTAGTGCTGCGATTTCCGGATTTGTATGTTTATACGTAATCCGGACCAGACGAGTCATCTTTACTTTTTCAACGTCTAACCCACCGCTCAAAATGCCAACATAAGGAGCTAAATGTTCGCTTTCTTCAGATGGTCGCGATTGCAAGCTGACATTGGGCGTGATTGGCAAAGGATTTGATGCTTCTTCAATAGCGGGTTTCTCTGGTTTTTCGGCTCCGCTGTTTTTTAAGGCATCAAAAAAGCGGTTTGCGCTCAAGCAAACCTTTACATTCTT
>CAYLJQ010000465.1:0-5848 GCA_964383955.1 uncultured Heliomicrobium sp.
GGAGTAGTCGAATCTGGTGAGCCAAAAACTTTGAGCGGGTGACGAACCATCAATTCTCTTCATGGGCATAGTTGGAACTCTTTTCAAATCACACCTTGAAGCCATCACTATGCGGTAGTAGCATACATTGCAACTTTCGATGACCTTCGCGCGACTCAAAAAATCCGCCGCGCCCACTTGATCGAAATCAATGTAAAAACAACGAACAGAAAAAGAGGATTCAGATGACCCCGCTCGCGCCCGGTAAGACACTTTCTCACTATCGCATTATCGAACAGCTCGGTCAGGGCGGGCAGGCGACAGCTTATAAGGCTGAAGACACTCGGCTTAATCGTCTTGTCGTCCTGAAAACGCTGTTGCCAGAACTCGCCGCCAGCCAAACGGCTCGTCGCCGATTTGAACGCGAAGCCAAGCTCGCCTCTGTGCTGGATCATCCAAACATCTGCTCCATTTTCGACATTGGGGAAAGCGAAGGCTGGTTTTACATCGTCATGCCGTTTATTCCCGGTCGGACGTTGAAACAGGTTGTCGCCGGACAGCCATTATCGCTTCGCAGCGCGCTTTCCATCGCCAGTCAGATTGCCGATGCACTGGTGGCAGCACATTCACGCGGCATCATTCATCGCGACATCAAACCTTCGAACATCATCGTCAACGATCAGGGGCAAGTGAAAGTCCTGGATTTCGGCTTGGCCAAAATGCTGGGCGGCGACGAAGTCTACGATCCGGACAAGTCCATGACCGAACTCGGCGTGCCTTACGGGACGATGGGGTACGGTTCGCCGGAACAGGCAGTCGGAGAGCGCGTGGACCATCGCACGGACGTGTTCAGTTTGGGCGTGCTGCTGTACGAAATGGTTACCGGTCATCAACCGTTCACCGGTCGCAATCGCATTGAAGTATTGCACGCCGTTATCAATGCCGAACCTGATCCGGTTTGCGACGATTGCCCGGTCGCCCCGGAGCATCTGCAAGCCATTCTTGATCGCGCGCTGGCGAAAGCCCCCAAAGACCGGTTTTCGACGATGGCCGAAATGTTCGAAGAGTTGAAGGCGCAGATGCGGGAACTGACCGGTGAAGCTATTTCGGCGTTTGATCTGGCAAGCGGCGCAATTGCGCCTCAACGCGCCAGAACCTCGTGGAAGCTGGGCGGAGCGCTTGGCAAGGTATTCGGCGGAGGCCTTTTTGGGAAAAAGCGCAACGGCCAACAAGTCTCCAACAGCCAGGCGCCAACACGATCAGCCACGCGGCCAACGGCGGAACCGCCTTCGTCCAGCCAGTCCGCTTCGAAAAGCAGTTCTGGTCAAAATAGTTCCAGCCAGAACAGTTCTGGCAGCAGCGCCAGCGCGTCAATTCGTCCGCCAAGCTGGGGCACGGAAAGCAAACGCACCATTGCGGTGCTGCCGTTCAAGAATCTTTCGGGCAATGCCGAAGACAATTTTTACGAAATTTCACTGGCCGACGGATTGATTGCCGAACTGGCTCACTTGCGCTCGCTGGTGGTTCGGCCTTCGCAATACATTGCGCGATACGCTGGACAGAACATCGAACCGCGCCAGATTGGCGAAGAGCTTGCCGTCAGCACTGTGCTGGTCGGCAGCTTTATCAAATCCGCAAACCGGTTCCGCGTGACGACGCAATTGCTGACCACGGACAGCGGCGAGATTTTGTGGAGCGACAAGATTGATCTGGCTGCCGATGATTTGCTCAAGATTCAGGACACCATCGCCGAACGCGTCATTGCCGGGTTGAAACTGAAGTTGACCGACGAAGAGCAGCAAAAACTGGAAAAGCCGTTAACGACAAATACGGAAGCGTACGAGTTTTATCTGCGCGGACGCGATCTGATGTTCAAATACATCTCGCACAGTTTCAACGATCAGGATTTGGACGTGGCGATCAAGATGCTGGAAGAGGCCGTCCGGCTTGATCCAAATTTTGCCCGTGCGCACTACACGCTGGGCCGCTGTCTGGTTCATCACGGCCAAGGATACGGCGGGCAGTTTTACTTCGACAAAGCCGAAACTTCGCTGACGCGCGCGTTGGAACTAGACCCGAAAATTGCCGGTGCCCGGTTGCAGATGGTCTACGTTTACCTGAACAAAGGCGAGAAGGAAAAGGCCCTGGCGACGCTGGCTGATGCGCGCCGCGAAGCTCCGCACGATCCCACGGTTTTCATCATTGCCGGCATGTTGTATCGGCTAAATGGGTTGTATGACCGCGCGCTGAAACAGTACGACAAGTTGTTGGAACTCAGTCCGCGCGACATTGTCATTGCCAGTTACAACCGCGGGCGGCTGTATATGTATCGCCACGAATACGACCGCGCCATTGCCGAATTGGAAAAGGGCCGCGCCGTTGAACCGGATCATCCGCTGATCAAAACATTTCTGGCCATTACGTACTTCAATCAGGGGGATGTGGATCGCTGCCAGACATTGGCGGAAGAAGTGTTGCGCCAAAATCCGCATTTCGATCCGTTGCAGATTGTTTTGGCGTGGTGTTTAAGCTCACGCGGCCAACACGAAGAAGCGCGGGCGCTGATCACCGATCAGGTCAAGGAAACTGCCGCAGCAGATCACGACGTGTCTGTCTGGCTGGCCTCGTTTTATGCGATGGAAAATCAGCGCGACAAGGCGGTTGAGTGGATCAAGAAGGCCGTTTCCCTGGGCAATGAAAATTATCCGCTGTTTGCCGACAACAACCGTTTCGACAATTTGCGCTGCGATTTGCGCTTCGTGGATTTGATGAACGATCTGAAAAAAATATGGGAAGAGCGCCGATAGAGAGACAGAGGGATTGAGAGATAGAGGGACAGAAAGGCGTGATGTATGGACAAGGAGAAAGAAGAGAAGAAAGCATTGCGCAGGCATACAGATTTGGAGGTCTACAAAAAAGCCTTTGCAGTGGCAATGCGCGTTTTTGAATCATCCAAATCCTTCCCGAAAGAAGAACGGTATTCATTGACCGACCAGATTCGCCGCTCTTCGCGGTCTGTTTGCGCGAACTTGGGGAAGCTTGGCGAAAGAGGCGTTACCCGGCTGCCTGGATTAGCAAACTTGGCGATTGTGAGGCTGAAGCTTGTGAGACCCAGGTTTGGATTCAGTTTTGTGTTGAATGCGGATACTTGACGCCTGAGATCGGGAAAGAGCTTTACAAGGAATACGACGCCATACTTGGGATGCTCGTCAACATGATCACTCACCCAGAAGACTGGAAATTATGAAAGCGCTTCTGTTAGCAAGCTTTGTCCCTCTGTTCCTCTGTCTCTCCATCCCTCAATCCCCGAAAGGGGGTAATGGATGGCGACAGTAGAACAACTACGAGAGAGGATCAATCTCCGCCTTGACGAAAGTTTTGTCGGCATCAGCGAACAGGTCGCCGATCTTCCGCCCGAAGATTTGGTGGAACTGTTGAATCAGTTGAAGCTGATCGAAGCGGCGACGGTCATGCTGATGCTGCCTGTGCCGCGAACGATTGAATTATTCGATCAGCCGACAATGACCCGTCGCGGCGCTGTTCTGGAAAAGCTTGATCCAACGCGCGCCGCATTGATTCTGGAAGGACTCTCAGCCGACGAACGCACTGATATCATTCAACAAATGGGTTTGACCGAACGCCGCCGCGTTTTGGCCAAGGTCAGCAACGAAGTCAAAACCGAACTGGAACACCTGCTCAGTTACGCAGACCACACTGCCGGTGGAATTATGACCACCGAATTTGTCCGGCTTGATCCGGCCATGAATGTTGGCGATGCGCTTCGGCATATTCGTTCCGTTGCCCGCGAAAAAGAATCCATTTACGCGTGTTACGTGCTTGATCCTGAAAGCCAGCAATTGCTTGGCTCAATCAGTTTGCGCGATCTGGTTATGGCGGAAATAGATCTTCCGGTCACCAAAGCCATGCGCCGAAAACCTGTTACCGTTCACGCCGACGACGACCAGGAATCTGTTGCCCAGAAAATCGCCAAATACAATTTGCTGGCTGTGCCTGTGTTGGATGACAACAACTCTGTCGTCGGTTTCGTCACGGTGGACGATGTGATTGACGTCATGATCGAAGAGCAAACCGAAGACATTTTGAAAATGGCCGGCGTCGAAGCGGGCGCGCTCGACAAACCCTATTTCGACAATCCCATCTTGCGCGTGGTTAGAAAGCGCATCGGTTGGCTGCTGTTTCTGTTTGTTGCCGGAACGTTGACCAGCAAAGTGTTGCACAGTTTTGAAAGTGAACTGGCCGCCGTTGTCGCGCTGAACTTTTTCGTTCCTTTGCTGATCGGCACGGGCGGGAATGCCGGAGCCCAAACTGTGATGACGGTCATTCGCAGCCTGTCGCTGGGTGAGATCGGCGTCAAACACGCCTGGCGAGTGGCGCTGCGCGAATCCACCACGGGCATGTTAATCGGCATATTGATTGGTTTAATTGCTTTCGGACAGGCTTACTGGGTAACGCAGGATTGGCATTTGGCGGCAACGATTGCGACAACGATTCTGGTGATTTGCATTTGGTCCACGACCGTGGGCTCCATTGTGCCCATTGCTGCCCACCGCTTTGGAGTTGATCCGGCTGTGCTCTCTGCTCCATTGATCACGACGCTGGTGGACGCAACAGGATTATTGATTTATTTGACCATTGCCAAAATCATCCTCGATCAAATTTGACTTGTGGCGGCGTCGGAATTCCCGTAGTAAGGCTGCGCTGAAGAGCTTCGTTTCTGGAAATTTCGAATTCAACAATCTTTGGTCAGGCATTGTAATGCCGTAATAGATAACTTCGACATTCAAAAAAACGGCGAACCACAACAATCTCCGCTGGCTCGCCATTGTCCCCTTTAACCAAAATCTATGGGCGTCAGAACATCTGCCCTGCTGGGGGTGGTGTTGGTTGGTGTATGCACGGTTCTTGGTGAAAGACCGGTTCCGGCCAGTCAAACCCCGCAGACTGCGGATCAACAATTCCTGGTAACCCGTTGGACGTCTGAAGAAGGGCTGCCACAGAACTCCGTCATGGCCTTGGTTCAAACCAGGGATGGCTACTTATGGATTGGCACCTTCGGCGGACTGGCGCGGTTTGACGGCATAAAGTTCACCATCTTTAACTCCGCCAATACGCCTGCGCTGACCAGCAACCGCATTTTGGCGTTGTACGAAGACAATACCGGCGTGTTGTGGATCGGGACAGAGGCGGGCGAGATTGTCAGTTTTCGCGATGGTCAATTCACAGCTCATGCCGGACCTGGTGCTGGCCAGGGCGGATCAATTCGAGCTTTTTACAAAGACAGAACCGGAATGATCTGGGCTGGTGGCAATAACGGGCAGTTGATCCGTATCAACCCCGCTGCTTCGCCAAAGGCTGAAATTTTCCCCGGTGCGGGATTGCTCTCAGCCGAAGAAGTGAATTCCATTTGCGAGGATAAAGACGGCAACTTATGGCTAAGCACTGCAAGATTTCTTGCGTGGGTTCAAAACGGGAGCCTGACGACTTTTAAGGCCCTTTCGGAAGACCCTGGTTTTCGAATCCAGGCAATTTACCCGCATCCGGATGGCGGTTTGTGGGTGCTGGGATCAAATGGGTTGAGCAGATTTTTCAACCATCGCCTGGTGATGAATTACAGCAGAACGGATGTGCCTGCCTTGGTCGGCAGATTGGCTCCGGGAAAAGCAGGAAACCTGTGGTTTGGTTACCGCAGCGATCAAATCTGCAACTCCAAAGACGGAGTGATTCACAGTGTCAGGCTGCAAGAGCCTCCCGGTTATCACATTCATTCCTTGCTGGAAGATCGCGAAGGAAAGCTCTGGATAGGCACCAGCGGTGGCGGATTGATACGCATACGCAAACGGCGAGTGAC
>CAYLJQ010000466.1:0-5831 GCA_964383955.1 uncultured Heliomicrobium sp.
ATCCGCGAAGCAATGGCAGCCGGAGAATTCGACAACTTACCCGGCAAAGGCAAACCGATTGATTTGGAAGCGTACTTTTCAACGCCCAGCGATCTTCGGCTTGGGTATTCAGTCTTGAAAAGCGCGCGTTGTTTGCCGGAAGAAGTCGAACTTCGCAAGGAGATCGAATCGCTGACCGAGCAACTTGCCGCTTGCACAGATGAACGGCTGCGAAAGAGATTGCAGGATCAACGCATCAGCAAAACGCTCAAGCTGAACCTGCTGACGGACAGCAATCGTCGGCGGCAAGGCAAAAAAGCCTGAGCGCTGAAATTCGATGGGTTGACAGCCTGTGGCTTGATGAAGAAAATGCAACCCGTCGCGGAGACATGGCCGAGTGGCTGAAGGCGGCGGTTTGCTAAACCGTTGTAGGGGCTAAAACTTCTACCGAAGGTTCGAATCCTTCTGTCTCCGCCAGTTTTGATAAATACCTAGACATTGCTATTCTTGCCTCGCTGCTTCACGGCAGCGAGGCTTTTTCATAACACAATTCTACGCGTGGCGATTTCCGGCGAATTGCTCCACCCTAAAAACTGCTAAAGAGCCTGACCGGAAATCCGGTTTACAACCGAAAACTTGCTACTAAAGCCTCGCGTCAAAAAAACGCGGGGCTTTTTCACTATGAACAACTTCAGAGAATTCATTAAGGAAGATCGAGTTCGCGTGTTCGACGGCGCGATGGGCACAATGATTTACAGCAAGGGCGTGTACATCAATCGCTGTTACGACGAACTGAATCTTTCAACCCCCGACCTGATTCTGGACATCCACCGCGAATACATAAAAGCCGGAGCCGAGATCATCGAAACAAACACGTACGGCGCGTCTCGATTGAAGCTCGCTGAGCAAGGCCTGGACGATAAGCTTCGCGAGATCAACATTCTGGCTGCGCAAATCGCCCGCGAAGCGACCAAGACGGCGCAGCACGATGCATTTGTCGCGGGAGCGATTTCCCCGCTCGGTGTTCGGATTGAACCTTACGGACCGACTTCGGTCGAAGAAGCCAAAGAATTGTTCAAGGAACAAGTCCTGGCCTTGCTGGAAGGCGGAGTTGACTGCTTTGTGCTGGAAACCTTTCACGATTTGGCCGAAATGCACCAGGCGATTCGCGCCGTCCGCGAGCTGAGCGATCACGTCATCTTCGCGCAGATGACCATCAACGAACAGTACGAAACGGCTTATGGCACCTCGGCGGCAACCATCACCGAACGGCTGGATCAGTGGCTGGATAAAGATGGAGCAGACGTCATCGGACTGAACTGCGCCGTAGGCCCGCAAATCATATTGGAAGCCGTCGAAAAGATGCGCGAACACACCGGACGCCGCCTTTCCGCCCAACCCAATGCCGGATTGCCGCGCGAAGTCGGCGGGCGCAAGATGTATCTCGCTTCTCCGGAATACGTCGCCAAATACGCCAAGCGGTTGATTAGCTCCGGCGTCAAATTCATAGGCGGTTGCTGCGGCACGACGCCTGCACACATCAAACTGGTTGTTGACGCCGTCCGAGCCGCCAGCCCTGGACGCCGCAACATCAGCGCTATCACCGTCGAAGAACAATCCGCCGGAGTCGAACCGGTTCCCTTGGCGGAACGCTCGCGTTTCGGCAACAAGCTTGCCAACGGGCAATTCGTTACTTCAGTTGAAATCGTCCCGCCCAAAGGCTGCGACCCGGCTGCGATGCTGAAAGGCGTTCGCAGTTTGAAAGAAGCTGGAGTTGACGCCGTCAACGTTCCCGACGGCCCGCGCGCGCAATCCAGAATGGGCGCTTTGGCGGTTTCGCTGATCATCGAACAGCAAGTCGGCATAGAAGCCGTTACGCATTACTGCTGCCGCGACCGCAATCTGCTGGGAATGCTTTCGGACTTGCTGGGAGCGGCGGGGCTTGGATTGCGAAACTTCCTGATCATCACCGGCGATCCGCCAAAGATGGGACCTTATCCGAATGCGACCGCTGTGTTTGATATTGACGCCATCGGTTTAACGAACATGGTCAATCGGTTGAATCACGGACTTGATCCGGGTGGAAACCCCATCGGCCAGCCGACGAAATTCGTTATTGGCGTCGGCGTTAATCCGGGCGCGATTGATTTGGATCACGAAATTCGCCGCTTTGAATGGAAAGTCGAAGCCGGAGCGGAGTACGCCATCACGCAGCCGGTTTTCGACGTGAAGCAGCTAAAGGCTTTTCTAAAACGAATTGAACATTGCCGCATCCCGATTGTGCCGGGCATTTGGCCGCTGACCAGTTTCCGCAATGCGGAATTTCTGAACAACGAAGTTCCAGGCGTTTCCGTGCCACCGGAAATTCTGGAAAGAATGCGCAAAGCCGAAGATGGAGCCGCCGCCCTGAAAGAAGGCGTCAAGATTGCGCAGGAGATGTTGCTGGAAGTTCGGGAATTTGTGCAAGGCGTGCAGGTTTCAGCGCCTTTCGGCAAAATCCCGCACGCGCTGGAAGTGTTTGAGGTTCTATAAAACTTTTTTTGACAGGATTTTTCAGGATTAGACCGGGCCGTTGTAGTGCTTTGTGCAAATCCTGCTTAATCCCGATCATCCTGTCTAAAAAGTTTTCTCTGCCGATCAGGATCTTATTCTTGGCTGTTCGACCGGCACACGCACCTCAGCTTGATCGCCGCCGAACACTTCCTTGAATGCGCCGATGGATGACAAAACACTGCTGGTTTCAAACGGCATGAAGATGACTTTGGAATTGCCGGACTTGGCCATCTCTCTTAGCGATTCGATGTACTTCATCATGATCAAGTACTGAGCCGGATTGCCTTGTCCGCCCGTGATGCCGACGGCGATATGGCGAATGGATTCGGCTTCGGCAGCGGCGGCAGTCAACCGCGCCTGCGCCTGACCTTCGGCCTGCAGAATGGCCGATTGCTTTTCGCCTTCCGCCCGCGTGATTGCCGCCTGCTTTTCGCCTTCCGCTCGCGTGATTGCAGCCTGCTTTTCACCGTCCGCCTGCAAAACCACAGCGCGGCGATTACGTTCGGCGGTCATCTGTTTTTCCATCGTGATGCGAACGTCTTCGGGGGGGTTGATGTTTTTCAGTTCAACGCGGGTAACTTTGACGCCCCATTTGTGGGTCGCGTCATCCAGCGTGACGCGCAATCGGCTGTTGATCGTGTCGCGGGAACTGAGCGCGTGATCCAGATCCAGTTCGCCAATCACATTTCGCATCGCCGTAATCGTCAACTGAATGATGCTGCCCACCAGATCGTTGATTTCATAAACGGCTTTGATCGGATCGGTAATCTGCCAGTAAATCACCGAATCCACCATGATCGTTACGTTGTCGCGTGTGATCACCGGTTGCGGCAACAGGTCTGTGAACTGTTCGCGCAAATCAATCTGCGTGATTCCAGGCTTGATGCCAGACCAATTGACCGAACGTGGCCTGTCAAGAAATGGGATCAGGATGTTCAGTCCGCTGACAGCAGCCCGGTCAAATTTGCCAAGTCTTTCGATAATCTGCACCGTTGCCTGGGGAACAATTCGAATGGTTTTGGCGGCAACGAAAAGCACGAGCACGACCAAAACCAGCAAAGGGATAAGAAGCTCCATAGATTGACTCCTGAATAGTTGGTGGTTCTAAACTTCTTCGGATGCTTCGCTGAACCGCAGTGCGCGGCGGCTGGAGCGGCGGACGAAAATTGAGTTTCCTTCAATGCGTTCGATTGCGACGGTTTCCCCTTCGGCCAAAGGTTTTTCACCCTCGATGGGAAACGCTGTCCAGGTCGAACCGTAAACCTTTACAGCCGCTTCGTTCAGAGCGCCACGGCTGGATTCGACCACGGTGCCGACCTGGCCAATCATCGTTTCGACATTGGTTTTTAGTCCTTGGGCTGAAGAAGAAACCGGCAGGAACTTTTCGAAAATGGTTCGCGAAGCGACAAGCAAGGCAACCGATACAAGCAAAAACACGATGATTTGAGCAGCCACGCTGCCCACTCCCAGCAAAGCCAGTAATGCCGCCGCCAACGCTCCCACCCCAAACCAGAGCAGGAAAAACCCCGGCGTCAATACCTCCAGACCGACAAAAATGGCTGCCAAAATCAGCCAGATGACCCCAGCGTATGACATACGTTTTGATCCTCAACTGAGAGACAAAAGTTTGTGATTAGCTTGTGATTGACGACGGCGGGAGTATGCGTCAGGCGGATGGGGCAAGCAAGAGAAAGATTTACGGGGGCGATTGTGACGCCCCCGCTTTTTGCATTACGGCGGTTATTTCCCCGTCACCGAAAACGTAGCGCTGTAGATGTTGGTCGGATTCCCTGTCGGATTTCCATTTGCGTCCAGATTCCAATAGGTTGTTTGCAATCTGTAAGTCCCCTGCGCCAGCTTTGTGGTGGCTTCATCTGTCGGCAGTTTGAGTTCAATCTCCACGCGCGAAGCAATCTTCACAGGCTTGCTAGGCGTCGCCAGCAAACACTCATAAAGATTTACCCAATTGCCGCCTTCCTGTTTTTGAACAGTGACAATGGAACAGAAGGATTGATGGTCGTATACCACCACATTTTGCGGGGTGTCGTTATTGACACGCAGGAAAACAGCCTCCTGCTCCACGTAACCTGACTTACTGGTGTCAAGAACCACTTGATTGGAAGGCAGTTGCCCGGCCAACTGGAATTGTTGCGAGTAGACGACGAACGTATCGCTGAGAGGCACATTTCCACTGACAAACATAAAGGTCAGGGCGATACGATAAGTTCCCACTTTCAGCGGTTCAATAATTTCAGACGGGATCATTTGGACCGAAAACTTTGATCCCGGAGCGATGGTAATCGGCAGCGAGGGAGCTTTGATTGGGCAGAAACCGGTGTCATTCCATTGGTTTCCATCCAAAATTTGAAGCTGCAAAACGCTGCAAAACGAGCGCTTGTCCCAAGTCTGTATTGTTTCGGATGAATCGTTCACCACCGTCGCGTTAATCGCATCATTTAGAACGTAACTCAGTTTGTCCTGCGTAATTGTAATGCGGTCCACTTCGGCAGGCAGCGCCGGAATCAATCCATCCAGCCGGCCTTGGTAAATTGGCGTTGAAGCGGTTGATTGCGGGTTCAGATCGCCGGAAAAGTTCAACATCATTGGCGCAATTTTGACATCAGATGCCGACCTGAGCAGCGCGCGGTCCATCGAACTGGGCGTCGACTCAAATAACCCTTCCAGATGTCCCGGCAGGCGACAGCTTCTATGGGGGCCGCACCGGGTGTTGATGCCAACCGTCCCTTTCAACGTGCCTCGTAAAACCACTCTGCCCGCAGGCGTAATGATATACGCCGTGCCACTGAACGTTCCGACGCCATTACTGTCGGCATTCAAGGCAAAGTTTTGCGTCACCAGTTTGCTGTTTTCAGGAATGAAGGTTTTGGTTTGGTCGCAATCGGCATTGGCTGTTAAACCGATTTCAACCGCTGAACGGGTAACAATCCCATTGAAGTTTTTTGACAGCATCAAAAGGCTGGAATCCTGGCCAAGACTTTGGGCGCTGGCCACAAACAAGACAGCAACCACCAGGACTATTTTGGGCACCACTGAACAGATTCGTTTCATGACAACCTCCTCGGACAAAGTTGGGTAAAGCTGTCCGGCTTTTGCCTGCCTGATTCGCCAGTGATCGGTTGTCCGGCAGTTCAGAATGCAGGGTAAGCCCACAGTTTGTCTTACTTCAGTTTTTCAATTTTCGGTTTTGATTGATTTGAAAGACAACCTTCTGACGCTTCTTACCACAACCGAGTTGGCTATCTACTATGGCCTGACGTTTTTTACTGGAAAAGTCTACA
>CAYLJQ010000467.1:0-5819 GCA_964383955.1 uncultured Heliomicrobium sp.
GGGCCAAAAATTTTCAAAGGCGCATCTCGTTCCAACACAGCAGGCGTAAAAATAAAATCTGGTAAGCCGGTAGTATGATCCGAATGTAAATGTGTGATGAATAATTGCCGCATGTTTTCAACCTCTAAACCTTTGATACCTTTTTTAGTAGCGGCAGCAGCACGTCGAACAACTCCAGGCCCGCTGTCAACCACGTAGGAAGTGCCATTGACAACTACGGCTATCGCTGGCCCAGAACGATCCGGGTCAGCATTCGGTGTTCCTGTGCCAAGCAAAACAACCTGTGTTTTGCTCCCTTGAGCAGTACTTATCACCACAGATCCAATTAACAAGAAGCAAATAATAAGGACTTTCTTCATTCTTCGGCCTCCGGGTTTTGAAGCTTGCGCTAGTTTTGAACTTTTTATTTAGAATGTAGTGCATGCGCAACACGCAAACATGCGCTGAGCAAGCAAGCACGAGTGTATCCCTGTAGTCAGAGATTGATTAGCCCGATTGGTTGAGGTGTATGGATGTGGCGGCTCTAAATCCGTTGCAAAGTTTCCAATACTAAACGGCGAGTGCTGGCGGGTTGAAAGCTTGGCACAGTGCCTTTCAGGAGCAGCTCTTCAAACTGGCGAGTCAAATTGGGCCAATTGTAAAGCTGCTCGACCAGGGCGCGACCAGCTTCACCCGAATGCGATGCAGCACGGCGATCAGCCAGGAAAGATTCAATGGCATAAGCGAAAGTTGCGGCATCATCGGCAAAAGCAATCCAATCCTGTCCAATTCGCCCAACTTCGCGTGTAGGTGTGCTGACAATTGGTTTGCGTAAAGCTGCATATTCGAACAGCTTCAATGGGCACGAACCATCAGACACCGCATCATTTGTAAACGGTAATAAGCAAACATCCATCCCGGCCACGTAACTCATTGCTTCGCGGTAAGGTTTAGCTCCAGTCAACACGACATTGTCCAACTCAAATTCCGCAATCATACGGTTGATATCAGCCAAGCGTCTGCCACTACCTACCAGTAAAAATGTCACGTGCGGCAATCGCTGTGCTGTTTGCAAAACCAATTCAAAATCTACCCAATATTCAAATGCACCGACGAAACCGACGGTTGGCCCATTCTTCTGTGATCGCCATAGACTGTCATCAATTCGATCAAGCTCATCCACGTCAGCGCCATTGGGCAACATCAACACAGGTCGCTCTATTTGCTCTTCCAAAACGCTGGAGGCAACAGTAACCGTCGAAGCCTTGGCCAGCATGTGATTTTGCACAAGGTTGGCAGCGGACATCATTCCAGCTTTGGCAATGACACCTAGCTCTACTTCCATCATGGAAACCAGGTCATCGGCCAAGTCAAAATGAATGTGGCAATCGGCAAGATGAAGCAATGGCGCTTGCGGCAAGTTGTACAACAGCAAAGTATCTATTTTTTCTTTGTCCACAAAGCGGCGAATCTGGTTCAGTGACGTAATCGAAACTAGGCCTTTCTTTAATAACTTGGACCGTCGAACCGGCATTCGCCAAAATGACCGCAAAGCCTTCGGAGCCTCCAACTCACTGATTGTCAGCCCCTGCGGCAGATCATTACATTCAGTAATAAGATCATTCGCGCTGATGTCATTCAGCGCCATAGGAGGTGCCGTCAGCACATACACTTGATGACCAAATTCACACAGATGCGTTAAAAGTTGATGATAACGACTGCGGTTAGCCGACCGCCATCGCGCCAGATATGGAAAAAGAATCTTCATTGGTACTTCCGTGTGTGTATGAGGTTATAAAACCTTGCGTGATTTCTGTAACAGTAACTTTTTATCTGCCAGCGCGCAGCCAAATCTTGCGGCGTATCAAGGCAGTGCCGAAACTATAAAACCACATCGCCACATAGCGCGGCACTGAAATCAGATCCAGCAAATATCGTTTAGGGTTATCCACAAGCATTGCCCCAGCTAAGTAATAGATCGCATCCAAAATCAGCCCAAGCAATGCCAACCAAATCAAAGGCGGATAAAGTAAACCAGTGAGAAGCAAAACAATTCGCAATCCGATGAACAGAAGTTTTGGGCGCAGCATCAACAGCCACAACAAAAACCAGGCGCCTGTTCCTCCCGACAGCAAAGCTTGAAAGAACTCCCGTGAATAATCACGCAACACTTGTAATTGGCCTTGTAGCCAACGCGCTCTCTGCCTGGATGCCCCGGATACTTGTTGAGGTTTCGGATCAAAGACCTTCGCTTCGGGCACGAACTCGACTCGGGCTCGCCGTGAAGCCAGAATGACATCCAGCTCCAAATCTTCTGCATACGTGTGCAAGCGCGGAGCCAGTTCAGCCAGCAACTCACACCGAAAAGCCATTCCAGTTCCTCGCAATGGAACCGCCCATCCACAACGTCGCCGGGCTTCGTCATCAATGCGTTGCATCAAAACTTCAGACCAACCAGCCAATCGCCCCGAAGTTGTGCTGGCATCCGGAGCAACAAATATTTGCGCAGCTTCAGCTCCAGAAGCCATCACTTGACGCAATTTCGACAAGCTACCGGGAATTAAGCGACTGTCAGCATCCAGAATGACAATGGCATTTTTGGTCTGCCAAACCGCTTGGTTATGCTTTATCCACCAAGCAATAACCGCGCCTTTGCCCAATGGTCCGTCAGATCGCGCAGCGACATCAGAACCTGCAACCGTTGCCTCTTCAGCCGTAAGGTCCGTGCAACGGTCGGCGACAACCCACAAACTGCTGTCAGGCCATTCAATCAACTGTTTTTTCAATTCTGCAACCGTTGGGCCAATGGTTCCCGCTTCATCGTGAGCAGCAATCAGCACCACACACCCCCCCACCCAGTCACTCCCTGAAGCCGCCTCTTTGGTCGGCATTATTGCCCGCAAACACAGCAATACGAACCGCAGCAAGCTGTCAAAAATAAACAGTGAACAAATAAAAAACAGGACTCGCATCGAAACTCATAATTCGTGTGTTGTCATATAAACCAACAACAATGGAGGGGGAACTTGGGCAGCCTTGCTATTTTCTACATTCAATCTGCGAGGGGTGAGCAAGTTTTCGAAAGTGAGGCGCAGCCCTTTTGTTGACAAACGAAGTTTATCCGACCTGCTTTCTCAGGGTCAACCGAACTTTTGGCTTGTCGCAGAGAAGTTTTTCACTGCGAACAGTCGAATTTGCGAAGCCGAGACCCGTCGCCTAAAATCTGGCTTCCTTCGCACCAAACAGTTCAAGCGCAAACTTTATGGCCAAAATCAATCGAAGAAATTCTGTCGCCGTCAACGTCGGTGGCGTCCCTGTTGGTGGATGCAACGCTGTCGTTGTGCAGTCAATGACCAATACTGACACTGGTGACATTGCCGCAACCACGCAACAAATCATTGAGCTGGCGCAGGCTGGTTCAGAACTTGTACGCATCACCGTCAACAACAAAGAAGCAGCCGCCGCTGTGCCAGAAATTGTTGCACGGGTTCGCGATGCGGGCTACAACACTCCAGTCATTGGCGACTTTCACTACAATGGCCATATTCTGCTGACAGAGTTCAAGGAATGCGCTCGCACACTCTCAAAGTACCGCATCAATCCAGGGAACGTCGGCGCGGGCAAGCGTCATGACGACAATTTCAAACAGATGATTGATGTCGCGCTGGAAAACGAAAAGCCTGTTCGCATTGGCGTCAACTGGGGATCGCTGGATCAGGCTTTGTTGGCTCGGCTGATGGACGAAAACGCCAAGCTGGCCGACCCACTAGACGCCAAGGACGTGATGAAGGAAGCCATTGTTCGCAGCGCGATTGATTCCGCAGAGCTAGCTGAAAGCTACGGAATGCCGCGCGAGCAAATTATCCTAAGCGCAAAGTGTTCCGATCTGCAGGATCTGGTGGATGTATACCGTGAAATGGCCAGGCGAGGGGAATACGCGTTGCACCTAGGTTTGACCGAAGCAGGAATGGGAGCAAAAGGAATTGTTGCCAGCGCAGCCGCCTTGGCAATTTTGTTGCAGGAAGGAATCGGCGACACGATCCGCGTTAGCTTGACGCCTGCCCCAAACGCTTCACGCACAGAGGAAGTAATTGTTGCTCAGCAGATTCTGCAATCCTTGAGCATCCGCAGCTTTACGCCTCAAGTGACCGCCTGCCCAGGCTGCGGACGAACGACGAGCACACTGTTTCAGGAAATGGCCGAAGACATCGGCAGCTATCTTCGAGCGCAAATGCCGGTCTGGCGAGACCAGTTTGCAGGTGTTGAAGAAATGAAAGTCGCAGTGATGGGTTGCGTCGTCAACGGTCCAGGCGAATCGAAACACGCCAACATAGGTATCAGCCTGCCCGGAACTGGCGAAGAGCCTCGTGCTCCGGTCTTTGTTGACGGAAAACTGCGAACCACCTTGAAAGGCACCGGTATCGTTCCGGAGTTCATTGAGATTCTGAACCAGTACGTTGTATCGAAGTATTCGTCAAAGGCTGTCGCAGCGAATTCGGAGTAAACCAAACTTCGAATGTTCTGGTTCGTGCCAATTTTGAAGTTTCGAAGCCGGGAAAATAAACAGCTCTGGCGTCGGGCACGCTCCAGGTTTTCAGTAAGCTCGCGATTTCATTGGCTTCTTGCTCTTCCGCCTTGCGAAAGTATCGCACTTCGGTGGCATCGGTCGGGCCTAGATTGACCTTTTCGAAATCCGGAACAATGTGGCCCCTATCCTCCAGCCAACTGCCAATTCGCCTGGCATCGCTTCTCTGTCCCTCATCTCGAATGTGAATGAAAACACGGGGCTGCTCTGCGCCCGCCTGTTGGTGAATAGCGGTCACCAATCCGGGGTCGCCGTTTGAAACTACATCCCTTGCCAATTGCTGGGCCGCTTGTGCCACCTCGGCATTCTTATGAGTTTTGGCAATCTGCATCAGCGCGGGCAATACATTGTTCAAAAATTCGTCCGGCATGGCAGCCGAATTTTTGGATTTTTCGTACTTCAACAAAGCCAGCGCCGCTTTTTGCTCTTCAACCTTATCGCTACTCAAGCTTTTAACCAATGAAGTAACACAGTCAGCGACTTTTTGCGCTTCGGCGATTCTGTTCTGATGCATGTTATAAAGCGTTCCCATAGCGAAGAGAACGACTGGTGTCATGATCTTGGCCAAAATATCTATTTTGTCCCACTTGTCGCGGGTGCGGGTTTCCGCCATCGAAAATTCCTCCTGGGGTGGCAGGCATCTTTACCTGCATGAGTTGAACTCCGAATTACAAAGGACAAAGCTCGTCTTCGATCAACTGACAAATGATATGGCCGATTGCGATATGGACTTCCTGAATGCGCGGCGTATCCCTATGCGAAACGATCAATGGCAAATCCACCAAAGACGCCAGTTTGCCGCCATCCGTACCAAGCAAGCCGATGGTGCTGATTTCCAAACAGCGGGCTTGCTCGACGGCGGCAATGACGTTGGGCGAATTGCCGCTGGTTGAAATCGCCAGCGCAACATCGCCTTTGCGACCGATGGCCTGAATCTGTCGCGCAAAAATATAGTCAAAATGCCGGTCGTTGCTGATGGCAGTCAGCAGCGAAGTGTCCGTCGTCAAAGCGATTGCCGGCAAGGCTTGCCGCTCTCGTCCCATCTTAAACGCCAGTTCAGCCGCAATGTGCTGCGCGTCGGCAGCCGAACCTCCGTTGCCAAACACCATCAATTTCCCGCCTGCTCGCATAGCGGCAATAATCATTTCTGCTGCGCGAGCCACCAACGCCGACGATTCATCAAAAAAGCGGCGCTTGGCATTCAATCCGTCGTCGACCATTTCGCGAATCTTGTTTTCCATTCCTATTGTTTTTT
>CAYLJQ010000468.1:0-5811 GCA_964383955.1 uncultured Heliomicrobium sp.
CCCTTCTCATTCCTCAGTGTCCGTCCATCTTCGCTTCTCAAATTTCAGAAACACGGACGAAAGCGATTCTTTATCCAGATTTCTGCATTGCGTTATCTAGAAAAGCAGGATCGCAGATAACCGATCAATGGAGAGATAACACTTCTCTTCAATGTTTTATTGCCTTTCAAGGAGACCCATAAGAAAGGACGGAATAGACCTTGCGTAGGAACAGAACTGAATTGGTTCCAATTCAAGACTGAGCTATCCAATTCTTCAGATAGAGTGAATAGCAGTAGAACAGACAGTTAATTGTGTACTGCGGGAAGTACGCAGGCAGTACACCTTTGAATTGGAAGCCGCATTCACGACAGGCGTTTTTGTCGTTGTTATAGGTAACACTGGGTTGCCGCATCACCAGGGGCATCACGTCCGTGCTGGTCTTGAATCTCATTGGATCAATAACAGGAGAGGAGTTCGTCAATGTTTATAGGCAGATCAAAACCTATCTCTATATGCACCAATGGCCATAAACTCAGATCAGTGGCTCAAGTATTATTCTTGCTTTTACTGGCCACGCCGGTGTTTGCACAAGGAACAAGAGGGACAATTAGCGGCAAGGTAACAGACCCAAATGGCGCTGTTATCATGGGAGCTACTGTCAAGTTAACTAATCCCGCAAAACAGGTAGATGTGCGCACCGTCCAGACCAATGCCGAAGGCATTTATCAGTTTCTGGAAATCGAACCGGCTACCTACGCCATTACCATTTCAGCAAGTGGATTTGCAGATAAGCAAATTACCGAAATCAGAGTCGAACCAAACCGCAGTGTTCAGTTCGAAAGTGCATTGAGCGTAGGCGGGGCAACGGCTGAAGTAACGGTCAGTTCAGCCACCCAGGAATTGGTGGATCGGGAATCGCCAACGCTAGGCACCACGGTTGACCCACGCCGTGTTATTGGACTGCCTTTGAACGGACGCAATGTGTTGCAATTGGCACTGTTGCAACCGGGGGTAATTGAAACCGGAACGACCGCGACAGAATCTTTCGGTGGTGGCTTGGGCATTCGTGTCAACGGAAACCGCGGCACTGAAAACAACATCACCCTTGATGGCGCGAATAACAACGAAGTCGCAGTCGGTGGTTCGACGGGCTTTGGATTACGCCCTGACGCCGTACAGGAATTCCGTCTGCTGACTTCCAACTTCGAGGCCGAATTTGGACGCAATAGCGGCTCAGTAATCAACTTTGTGACCAAGAGCGGCACCAGCGATTTTCACGGCAACGCGCGCATCTTCTATCGGCCAACGGTTCTATCGGCAGCGCGCTATTTCGATCAGGATTCGCCTGCTGATCCGGTGCGTAGAGGTCCTGGCGACTTCCGCCGCCCGTTTGAGCGCAAAGAATTCGGTGGCCAAATCGGTGGCCCGATTACCTTCCCGAAAAAGGTCTTTGGCCCGCTTGGCTACGACACCAAAAATCGAATGTTTTTCTTCCTGGATTTCGAAACGCGTCGTCAATTGGTTGGCGCTTCGCAAACCATCACAGGAGTTCCATCAGTAGCCGAACGCAACGGCGATTTCAGCGGTCTTCTTGCCAAGGGAGTGATCCTGACTGACCCGGCAACTGGCCAACCTTTCCCCGGCAATGTCATTCCAGCCAATCGCATTTCGCAAATTGCGCGGTATTACAATGGATTTCTGCCTGTTCCGGACGCTACCGGGACGGCGACTGCCGGAGCGAGCGAGACACGCAACTATAATCAATACACAGGTCGCTTTGATTATCAGGTAACTGAAAAGCAAACATTCGGCTTCACCGCCAATCACTATGACAACTCTACGTTAAGCCCATTCCCGTTTGGCGGTCCGCCGAATGGTTCTTCAGTTCCGGGTTTCGGCTCACTTGATCTGCGCACGACACAAAATTACATCGCGCGGCATACGTATGCGATTACGCCGAATATCGTTAACTCGCTCCTGCTGGGTTACGCGCGAAATCGCCAACCGTCTTTTGCACCGCAAAACCAGACGTCACCTTCACAGATTGGCTTTACAGGTAACTTCGTTCTGGACCCGCAGTTTGCAGGACCGCCAATCATCTTCTTCTATGATCGAGTTTTCCAGATTGGGAACACCTACCAGGGGCCGCAGGCTCGCACGACAGAAAACTTCCAGATTCAGGATTCGCTGAGCTGGGCGAAGGGCGATCATCGTTTCAAGTTCGGCTTTGACGGGACTTTGTATAAACACGATCAAGCCTTCTTGTTCATCAACCAGGGAGCGATTGGATACACCTCAACGCTTGGCGGCAACACAACGGGCGATGATTACGCAGATTTTCTGATCGGTAACTCACCTTACGACTTCCAGATTGGCTCCAACGGGCTGCGAGACTTCCGGCAGAAAAATGTCGCCTTTTTCGGCCAGGATACGTGGCGCACAACCAATAATTTGACGCTGTCTCTGGGGCTGCGCTGGGAATACACCTCGCCCATCACGGACAAATTCAAACGCGAGGCTTACTACCGTCCAGGTGTGACTTCGCAGTTGCTGACCAGCGGGCAACTGCGTGACGCTTTCGGAAACCCGATTACGATCCCAACCGGCGGACGCGCGCCAAATGGCGTAGTTTATGTTGGTGATCCTGATCCGGTTCTGGGCGGCACGGTACCGCAAGGGGGCGTGCGAAGAGATTTCAATAACATCGCGCCACGCTTCGGGTTTGCCTGGACACCAACGACTTCAAGTGGCTGGAGCAATCGTTTGTTTGGTAGCCGTGAGACGGTGATCCGTGGAGGATTTGGTATCTATTACGGATCAATCATTGGTGACACGGCGTTACAGCAATTGACTGCGCCGGGTTTCAGTGGAACCGACGCCTATTTCGATTTGGGCACGGGCACCTTGGCGAATCCGTTTGCTCCTGATCCGTATCCGAACTATACGGCGGATCCCTCACAGCCCGCGAATGCCGGACAGATTCCATTCAATCCGCTGACGCAAAGCAGCCTGCTGGTCACTGCACCATTGGCGAACTTTTCGCAGCCAATTGATCCACTCATCCGTACACCGTACACCTATCAGTACAATCTGACGTTCGAGCGAAGCTTCATGACCGATTATGTTATGAGCTTGAGCTATGTCGGAAATCGTGGCTATAAGCAATATGCCCGTGAGCAGCTCAATTACGCTTATGGCACATTCATTCCGTTTCCAACAGGGCGGACACCCATCACACCCACGACGGGCGGCGGCAATACCAACTCTAGACGTGTCAACACAGACATTCAGGTAGGCATTGTCCAACTGGTGTCAGCAGGCCGCAATTGGTACGACGCCTTCCAGGCAAACCTTCAGCGGCGATATTCCAAGGGATTGTTGTTCCAGGTGGCCTATACCTTTTCGAAATCCATCAGTGACAGCGACAATCAGCGTGGGCAGTTGGATTTGCTTGATCGCCGCTTTGGTCGAAGCTTGTCGTCAAACGACGCGCCGCATCGCTTTGTCGCCAGCTTCATCTATGACTTCCCCTTCGCGAACCGCTTCAGTGGTGTTGCAAAGCGTTTGCTAGGTGGTTGGAGTATTGGCGGCATCACGACATTCCAGTCAGGCCTGCCGTTTACGGTCAACAATCCTTTTAACACGACAGGCACAGGCGGAGGCATCCTGAGCTTTGCCGACCTTGGCGCGGCATTCCAGCAAATGGATCCCCGCCAGAACAATAGCCGGGCGTTTAATGTTGACGCCTTCCGTGCGTTTGGCAACACAACTCCGGTAGCCCAGGGCGGTCAAGGATTTGATCTGTCGCGAGACTTCCGGCGCGGCACGTCTGGACCAAACCAGTTCCGTTTGAACAATGGAATCAACAACTGGGATTTGATTCTGTCCAAACGGACGCAGCTTTGGAATGAAGCGTCGAACTTCGAAATTCGCTTCGAAGCCTTTAACGCCTTCAATCACACCCAATTCCTGGATGCGGATTTGAACCTCGGGGCAAGCACAGCAAACCCCAACCCGAACTTTGGACGGTTCATCTCTGCGCGTGAATCCCGCGTCATTCAACTTGGCGCGCGACTCACGTTCTAAAGTTGACCCGGACAACGTTCACTAAAAGCGGCCTGCCGAAATAACTTCGGCAGGCCGCTTTTAGTTTCGAGTAGAAGCATTTAGGAAATGCCAGGAATTTGAGTCCATTCTGCTTTATCCCAGATGCCCTAACCTATCAGTGTCGCCACAATACTGTTCTTGACTCAAGTTTATGGTGTGTTGATTGTGCCCACCCCAGCATATAAATTCTGATCCTCAGCCCCAGAAGACTCCTGATGAGTTTCTACAACGCTTCCACTGGGAGCAAAGGTGACGGCACCGTATGCGCCCGATGTGTAAAAGTTGTTCAGAGTAACCCAATTCATTTTGCCTACTGATGAGTCCAGAATTCCCAAGCCATAATACTGCTTGTCGCCGGTATCGTAGATCAAACAGACAAGGCCGTCGCTTCTCAGGGCCAGGCCTGTATGATCTCCTTCAACATACAGTGGCAAAGGCGAGGCCCAGAACCAGCCAATCTCCGAGTTGAAACTGTTGACTTGGCCGACGTTGTAGTACAAGTCTCCACCATTACTATGCACCTCAAGAACGTATCCAGCGTCACTTATAACAATCGAGGCATGGTCCCCGGTTGCATAGTCCGCTTCTTTGGTGTTCCAGGTAATGGCGGAACTGTCTGAACTTGTTTGGCGTCCAATGTTGTATTGCAGGTCACTGCTCCCCTGCGTGAACATTACGGCCGTTACACCTGCGCCATTCATTGCCATGCCAGGATGATTGCCGTCTGAAATCAGAGTGCCACCACTCTGATCCCACGTGAATGAGCTTCCCAGACTTCCTGTTTCGGAGTACAGGTTTTTTGATCCGCCGCTATGAATTTCTATAAAGTCGCTGGAGTTTTTGAAGAAGCACATCGTTGGCCAATCACCCGATCCGCGCTTATGACCAGTGCTGCTCCATGTGATGTTATTACCACTGAGACTGCCGATGTCCCAATAAATATTGCTGCTGCCTCCCTCGTGAAATTGCAGCACGCCATAGGAACTATCCACGCCAATGGCCGGATGTTGTCCTTTGTCATAATGGCTGGTGCTAATATTCCAGGTTATCGAATATCCCGTGGAAGGCTGCGGCATTTCGCTCCAGATTGTTCCCGCAGCTTGTTTTACGATGTTTTCTTGAATGGCCACCATTACTTCAGGAATCACCCACTCTAGTTGTAGCGCCGGAATTTGGTAGACCTCAGTGTTTGAAAACTCTGCTCCTATCACCTGACCTAAAGGGTAAATGCCAAAAGTATCAGTGGACTCGGGCATTAGATAAGAAGCTGGATAGCTGATTGGACTTGGAATCTGAATACCGTTTGCGGAAGAATCAGTCTGCACGAAAGTTGCTATCCGTGCTACCTGCCCGGACGCGCCAATTAGCATAACGGCCAAGGCAAAAACGGTGCCACCATCATAATCAGCTTCGATTTTGGATGTTAAAAGCATGCCTGCACCGTTGAGGCTCCAGGAGAGTTCTGGCAAGCCAACGCTGTAAGGCGCATCTTTTTGAAAGTCGCCAACAAGAACTCTGCCATCCCATTGCTCAGAAGTTAGGGCATTGGCAGGATAAACCCCCGTAATCACTGCGTTTTGAATATTGGCGCTAACATTATGCATTATGGTCGAATCTTTTATCGTTGTTATCCATGGGTACTTCAAGCCATTTAGATTAAGAGTCGGTATTGGCTGGCTTCCCTGGGCTGGCGCTGGCTCAATGCATGAACTGATCCTATGT
>CAYLJQ010000469.1:0-5801 GCA_964383955.1 uncultured Heliomicrobium sp.
ATATTGAAACGTTCTTAAAGCAATATTCCACTGCGCTTCCTTCACGTGAATTTCCGAAGCGTTGTGATCAAAAGTTCGACGACTCACACAAATTATCCAAGAGGTTACGCCAATGCGACGCTCACTGAATCACCTTACGCAATCGATTCGACACCTGCACTCTCAAGTCCTTCGAGTAAAAGCTTTCTCGCGCCCGATTCAGATCGCCGGCTTGATGTTTCTGGCCTTTGCTCTGATTGGGGCTGGCAAACTTGCAGTGACAGGTGCGGCGTCAGGTGGATTGATCCAGCGGCTTTTCTCTTTGCCCAAGGCTTCGGCCCCCAAGTTTGCGCCGAAAGCCGCGGCTGCTGAAATGGCTGCCTTAAGTATGGTTTCTTCTACCGTCGTGATCAGCCAGTTTCAGGTCGCAGGCGATTCGACCTCACCAGCCGCTGACGAATTTGTCGAACTGCATAATGTTAGCAACACGTCATTTGATTTGAATGGGCATCGGGTGGTTTATCGCTCTGCCACAGGAACAAGCGATGTGGCGATTGTGAACTGGACTGTTTCGACAGTCGTGCCGGCTGGTGGCTTTTATCTGATTACGAACGCAGTCTCCGGCGGTTACAACGGATCGGTTGCTGGCAACATTACCTGGACAAGCGGATCAACGGGCCAATTTGCCGCCGCTGGTGGAGGTTTGGCGATCCGTAATGGCGCGTTGGATTCAGGAACCATTGTGGATTCGGTGGGATACGGAACCGCAACGAATGCTTTTGTCGAAGGTACGGCGACTACTGCTCCTGCCGCCAACGCGAGCAGAATCAGAATTCCTGCTGCCACGAGTTGCCAGGATACGGACAATAACAGCAACGATTTCACCACACAGAGTCCATCAACTCCGCGCAACTTGTCCTCTCCTGTGGCCACTTGTGGTGGGCCAGTACCTATAAGTCTATCAATTTCCGATGTGGCTCTAGCCGAAGGCAATCCGCCAGGTACAACGACTTTCACCTTCGCTGTCACCCTCAACGCTCCGGCTGGCGCGGGCGGCGTGACCTTCGACATTGCCACTGCCGACGGAACAGCTCAGGATGACAATCCCGCAACCGAAGACAACGATTACGTCGCTCAGAACCTGACCGGCCAGACTATTCCACTGGGGTCAACCGGCCCATACAACTTCAGCGTAACGGTTAATCGCGACACGACCACTGAGCCAAATGAAACATTCTTTGTGAACGTCACCAATATCGTTGGCGCGAATGCCGGCGACGCTCAGGGGCAAGGCACGATTAACAATGACGACGTGACGTTGATCCCGATTCACGATATTCAAGGGCCAGGCGCAAGCTCTCCCATCGTTGGAAGCTCTGTCACCACAACCGGCATTGTTACGGGCGTGAAGAGCAATGGATTTTATATTCAGGAGCCGGAAGCGAGCTACGATGCCGATCCGGCGACCTCTGAAGGCGTCTTTGTTTTCACATCTAGCGCACCGCCCGTCGCTGCAACCATCGGCAATCTGGTTCAGGTTACTGCAACGGTAGTGGAGTTCGTACCGACTGCTGATCCGCTGCAACCGCCACTGACGGAACTGAGTTCACCTACGGTGGTTCAGCTTTCATCGGGCAATTCACTGCCCGCAGCAATTCCGTTAACTGCCACCTTTCCCAATCCAGCCGGGCCTCACGATCAGCTCGAACGCGTCGAAGGGATGAGGGTTTCAGTCGCTTCGCTGACCGTTGGCGGGCCGACCTTGGGCAATGTTAACGAACCGAATGCGACGGCGACTTCGAGTGGCGTATTTTTTGGCACGGTCACTGGCGTGCCGCGTGCGTTCCGCGAAGCGGGCATTCAGGCGCCGGACCCAGCGCCCTCTGGCAGCATCCCTCCGATTCCCCGCTGGGATGCCAATCCAGAAATCATCCGCGTGGACAGCGACGGACAAACGGGAGGGCCGCTGATTAATGTCAGCACGACGGCCGTTGTCACGGGCTTGATTGGCCCACTGGATTACACGTTCCGGCATTACACAATCCTGCCGGATGCGGGAGCAACAATTGGTGTTGTAGGCGGAATGACGCCGACAGCAGTAACTGCTCCGCTCAGCGATGAAATCACCATTGCCAGCTACAATCTGGAAAGGTTCTTTGACACAGTCAATGACCCGGGAATTGGTGAGCCGGTCTTGACCACAACCGCATTCAATAACCGGCTGGTCAAAGCTTCACTCGGCATCCGCAATTTCCTGCGCACGCCTGACATCGTAGGCATTGTCGAAATCGAAAACCTTTCGACGCTTCAGGCGCTGGCAACACAAATCAATAATGATGCAGTTGCCGACAGCCAACCGAATCCGAATTACGCGGCCTACCTGATCGAAGGCAATGACATTGGCGGCATTGATGTTGGCTTTCTGGTTAAAACAGCTTTCGTCGCTGGCACAACCCCGCGCGTGACGGTCAATGGAGGCGTGGCGATTCAGGAACTTGACGGTTCCCTTTTCACCAACGCGGATTCTTCCACCGAAACTCTGCACGACCGTCCGCCGCTGCGGTTGGACGCGACGGTGAATTTCGCCAGCGGCGCGACGTTCCCGGTGCAAGTCATCGTCAATCACATGCGCTCGCTGAATGATGTTGACAACACTGCTCCTGGATCAAGCGGCTGGGCCACGTCTGGAGATCGCGTTCGCGCCAAGCGTCTGGCGCAAGCCGTTGATCTGGCCAATCTCATTCAGACCCGGCAAACCAATAATCCCAACGAACGAATTGTGTTGGTTGGGGATTTCAACTTCTTCGAGTTCAACGACGGCTTTGTGGATTCGATGAGCACGCTACTGGGAGCACCGGTCCCCGATAATCAAACAGTCGTGCCGGGTGACGGCGTTGATTTGGTCAATCCGAATCTGACGTTGTTGCTGGATTCGTTATTGCAACGATATTCGTTTGTGTTTGATGGCAATGCCCAGACTTTGGATCACGCCATCGTCAATAATGCCTTGATCGCGGCAACTTTTGCTCGCCGCGTTGAGCATCCACGAATCAATGCCGACTTTCCCGAAATTGCCCGTAACGGCACGGTCAGCGTTGAACGGCTGGCCGATCACGATCCGCTGGTTGTTTTTTTACAAGTGCAATCTTGTGCGGTGACCTGCCCAAGCAATGTCACAATGATGGCATCATCGGGCCAATGCAGCGCCACGGTGAATTACGCTGCACCGACGACTACTGGAAGTTGTGGAACGATAAGCTGCACGCCTCCCTCCGGTTCGACATTCAACGTTGGAATAACGACTGTCACCTGTTCGCAAGCGGGCGGCACGCCAAGCTGCTCGTTCACCGTCACCGTTAATGACAACCAAAATCCGACGGTCGCCTGTCCCACAAACACCGTTGTAAATGCTGCTGCCGGGCAATGTTCGGCAACGGTGAATTACACCACGCCGTCTGCTTCAGACAATTGCGCTGGCGCTTCGGTTAGTTGCGTTCCGCCATCCGGCACCTCGTTCCTACGCGGCACGACAACTGTGACCTGCACGGCGACCGACGCTTCAAACAATACCGGCTCATGTACCTTTACTGTGACGGTTAACGACAACCAGAATCCGACACTGACGTGTCCGGGGAACATCACGACAAACACGGCTTCAGATCAGTGTACGGCAGTGGTTAGCTTCACGACGCCAACCGCTTCTGACAATTGCTCCGGCGCTTCGGTAAGCTGCGTGCCTGCATCCGGCTCTACGTTCCAACGCGGAACGACGACCGTGACCTGCACCGCCACCGACGCGTCAAACAACAGTGCAACCTGCAGCTTCACGGTGACGGTCAACGACAACCAGAGCCCAACGTTGACTTGCCCTGCAAACATCACAACAAACACGGCTTCCGGCCAGTGTGCGGCAGTGGTGAGTTACACGACGCCGACAGCTTCTGATAATTGCACGGGAGCAACCGTTGGCTGTTCGCCTGCGTCGGGAACGACCTTCCAAAAGGGCGTTACAACCGTGACCTGCACGGCAACGGATGCCTCAAAAAATACGGCAAGCTGCTCCTTCACAGTCACGGTCAACGATAACCAGGCCCCGACGATCACTTGCCCGGCCAATGTCACGACGAACACGGCTTCGGGTCAGTGTTCAGCGGCAGTGAGCTATACGACACCGGCTGCGAATGACAGTTGCCCCGGCGCTTCGGTCAGTTGCGTTCCCGCATCGGGAACGACGTTCCAAAAAGGCGTGACGACAGTGACCTGCACTGCGACGGATGCGTCGAACAACACTGCTTCATGCAGCTTTACGGTGACAGTGAACGACAATCAGTCTCCGTCAATTACCTGTCCCGCAAATCAAACCGCCGGAACGTTAAGCGGGCCAGTCACAGTCAACTACCCTGCGCCAACGGTTTCAGACAACTGTTCAGGAGCGACGGTCAATTGTGTGCCGGCATCCGGATCAAGCTTCCCGGTTGGCATCACAACTGTTACTTGCACGGCAACTGATGCAGCAAACCTGACAGCATCGTGTTCGTTTACGGTGACAGTAATAGTCAACCAATTCACCCCGTCACCCACGGTTTCGCTAACCGATCCGTTGATTTGCACTGGTCCCGGCAACACAGCAAACGGTTCTTTTGCTGTGACCAATACCAGTCAAATTTCACAAACAGGCACAATTACTGTCGCCTTGCCTGCCGGATTGGTCGGCGTGCCAGGAACCTGTTCAGCGAACGTCGGCTCCTGTGTGGTTTCAGCGAATTCGGTGAGTTGGTCGGGAACACTGGCTGCGGGCCAAACGGTTTCAGCCAGTTATCAGGCGCAAATCGGAAACGTCCCTGCCGGCACACAGCTTTGCGCAGTGACAACCGCTGTTTTTGGGCAGAATACCAACACGGTGCAAGCCTGCCTGACGGTCAACTGCCCTGCGCCGGGTCCGGGTGGAGTGTTCCCTTCGGGAGCGGAAAGCAGTGATCAGAAAGCCGGTTCAATCTTGATCTACAACGTTTTCACGTCGGGAGCGACCAGCGGAAATTCCCAGAATACGCGCATCAACATCACGAACACGCATATGGCGCTGCCTTCGTATGTGCATTTGTTCTTCATCGCGGAAAACTGCGGAGTGGCTGACAGCTTCATTTGCTTGACCCCCAACCAGACGGCCAGTTTCCTGGCCAATGACCTTGATCCGGGAACCACTGGCTACATTGTCGCAGTGGCGACCAATAACATCGGATGCCCGATCAACTTCAATTATCTGATCGGCGATGAATACGTGAAATTCACGACCGGCCATGCGGCCAATCTTGCGGCTCAAGCGTTTTCGGCGCTTCCGGGAGGATTGCCGCCTTGCGATGGCAATACTGTGATTACGTCGTTGAACTTCGACGGCGTAAGCTATAACCGAGCTCCGGCAACGCTGGCGCTTGATAACATCGGTTCCAGAGCAGATGGCAACGATACGTTGCTCATCCTCAATCGAATCGGTGGCAATCTAGGCCTCGGCACATCCACGCTTGGAACGCTTTTCGGACTGCTGTACAACGATGCCGAAAATGCTGTGAGCTTTTCAGTAAACGGAAGTTGCCAATTGCGCAGTTCGCTTTCGAACAACTTCCCGCGCACGACACCTCGCTTCGACAGTTTTATTCCTGCGGGCCGAACCGGTTGGCTGAAGATCTACGAACAAACGGGTGGCCTTGGAATCACTGGAGCTGCGATTAACTTCAATTCCAACGCTACAGCCTCAGCAGGCGCCTTTAACCAGGGACATAACCTGCATGTGCTGACGTTGACCAACGGGATGAGCTACATCCTCC
>CAYLJQ010000470.1:0-5787 GCA_964383955.1 uncultured Heliomicrobium sp.
CACCCAAAGCCGAAATTTTTGGTGGATATTCCTACCTACACGCGGATGATGATGATGGCGGCCTGGATTTACATGGCTGGAACGCATCTGCCGCGATCAATTTCACAAAATATGCGGGAATCGTTGCTGACTTCAGCGGTCACTACGACACGGCGACTTTGGCACCAGGAGTCAGAGCCGACCTTAGCGCTTATTTGTTTCTAGTTGGTCCGCGCTTCACCTATCGAGAGCATAAAGTTTTGCAACCCTTCGGCCACGTGCTTCTTGGTGCGGCGCGCTCACACACTTCGACTTTTGGCACCTTGGGCAGGGTCAAATTTGACGATTCCGCTTTTGCCATGGCAATCGGTGGCGGACTGGATGCAAAAGTTCACGACCGGTTGGCAGTTCGGCTTTTCCAGGCTGATTACGTGCTGACGCGATTCAACGACGATTCTCAGCATAACTTTCGTCTTTCGACCGGTCTGGTTTTGCGGCTCGGCTCGCAAGACTAAATCCGTTCTGCCGATAAAGCGTGTCAGTAGCTATGCGCTACTGACACGCTTTCGGTCATCAATTGCAACTGATCGTTTGTTTACCCACCTGACTCCGTGTCATCCTCTCGCCGATTTTTATCTGCTCCAAGTTCCGAATCGTTTATGAATGACACGCCGAATTACAAATTTAGCAACGTTCTACCAGTTGCCATTGTTTTGCTGGCGGCATTTTGCCAATCCGTTACCGCTCAGACGCAATTGCCCGCCAAAGGCAATCAGCCCAATCCTTCTCAAACGCAGACTTCACAACTAGGATCGTTTCGCCTTGTCTTGCCAAAACCCGCTCCCCCTAAAATTGAAGGCCTTTATGATTACTCCTATCGGATAAACGTGCCTCGTTTCAGCAAAGCGGAAGGCAGCTTGACGGCCAACATTGGAATGGGATCGGTTGCGGCGACAGCAGAACAAAGCCGCCGGCAGGCGAGAAATTTTCAGCGCGAAGCCGAGGCTTTACGCGCTCAGGGAACGGCGAAAGCTTTGCGCGAAGCGGCAACCAAGTATGAAGACGCACTTCAACTCTGGCGTTCGGCTGGTGCATTAGGTGAGCCGGGCGAAATGGCTGACACGATGAATCAGCTTGCATTGATCTCAAGCTCGCTTGGCGACCGGCAGCAGGCAATCAGTTATTACCACCAATCTTTGCCGCTATGGCGAGCCGCTGGCAATCGCACTCAGGAAGCAGCGGCGCTTAGCCAGCTTGGCCGCATTTACAATTCCGTAGGTGACATCAAACAGGCTCAGAATTGTTTCAGCCAGGCAAAACTGATTGTCGAAACGGCCAGTCTGACAGGAAGAATCAACAATTCAGGCGACAAAGCTGCCCGCGAAGCCGCAACCCTTTTCAACCTTGGGAAGCTATACGAAGAGCAAGGCCAACTGCAAAAGGCTTTTGAGCATTACCAGCGATCAGTGAGTTATTGGCAACAAGCGCGAGACAAAACCGGCGAGGCTTCTGCGCTGAACAGCCTGGGGAGCATGGCGGCTCGAGGAGGACAACTGCCTTTAGCGGCCAACCTTTTCCGCGATGCATTGCCGCTCTGGCGTGCCATTGGCGATAAACGCGGCGAAGCGGTTTCACTTGGCAATTTTGCATTTGTCGCTGACGCGCTGAGCAACAAACCGCTGGCAATTGAGTTTTACTCGAAAACGCTTCCACTGTGGCGCGAACTGAACGACAAACGCAGCGAAGCAACGACGCTCAATGATCTTGCAATTCTCCATTTAGCCATTGGACAAGCCGATGCCGCGCTGAGGTTCTACCAGGAAGCCTTGCCCTTGCGTCGCGCAAGCGGCGATAAGCGCGGTGAAGCAACAACGCTCAACAACCTGGGAAGCTTGTATGTAAATTCCAGCGAGTGGAGTAAGGCGCTTGAGAACTTCGAACAATCGCTGAACCTTCGCCGCGAAATCGGCGATAAACGCGGTGAAGTTGTCACGCTTGGCAACATCGGATTGGTTCATCAGTCGCTTGGGAACCATAAATTGGCCAGGGATTTTTATCAGCAGACATTGCCGATCGCGCGCACGCTGAATGATAAACCCAGGTTGGCCATTGCCCTGACTGGCCTGGGCGAAACCAATTTCATGCTGAACGAAAAACCGTCGGCCCGAACCCAGCTTGAAGAAGCGCTGACCATTTGGCGTGAATTGAAAGACCAGAGCCGCGAACTGGCCACGCTCAGTTTATTGGCTGGCGTCTATGCCTCCTTGGGTGAAAAACGGCGGGCAGAAGAAATTTACCGACAAGTGCTTTCGAATTGGCAAATGGTATTTCCCAAACTGTAAACCGCTCATCAATCAATCTTCAGCCAAATTCCATAACAGCAGCATTCTTTCCTGCCCGCTAGATTACGACATTCCGATATTAACTAACGATGTCGCGCAATCGAACTATCCAGCCTTCAAAGGCCCGGCGACCTTGTAAGTATTGAGGATATTACCAGTCGGAAATGCTTGCGTGTTAACAAGCTCGAATGTGCATGCCGGGGTTCCCTCCGCAAAAAAGCGTTTCCCAGTGCCCAACAGGATCGGATAGACGATCAGCAGGACTTCGTCCGCCAGCCCGTGTTTGAGCACCGTTGATGTCAGCGTAGAGCTTCCCCAGAGGATTAGGTCCGGGCCGTCCTGTGACTTGATGCGGCGAATGCCCTCGACGAGATCTGGTCCAAGTTCTTCGTATGGCCCCCATTCAAGACTTTCCGGGCGGTGAGTCGCGACAAATTTTGTGGCCGCATTGAGGCTGTCCGCCATCGGACTGCTCGGCGCTTTCGGCCAGTAGCCCGACCAGATATCGTAGGTGCGACGGCCCAGCAGCAAATCGAAGCGCTCGCCCTGTGCGGCGATAAGCGCGTCCCGGCCAGTGGGGCTGCGATAGGGCGCGGTCCAGTCGCTGTACGAAAAATCGTCGTCATCGGCGGAATGCTGGATTATGCCGTCCAGCGAGATGTGTTCGATGATCGTGAGCTTTCTCATTGGGAATCTCCTGTTCTAAAGCTGGTTATTCGGTTGACGGTTGGAAGAATATCTCTCGCACTTCGACTTTCCCGCGAGTGGCGGCGACGCCTTTGCGCGCCCATGCCACCGCCTCGTCCATGTCAGCGCATTCCAAAATCCAAAAACCGCCGATGTGTTCCTTGGTCTCAAGATACGGCCCGTCGGTGATGAGGACTCCGCCATCTGTCTGTGTTCGCAGCGACTTCGCGGCCCCAAGGCCACAGGCGAATTTTCTAACGCCAGCGGCAATCATCTCTTTGTTGAGCGCGTGGATTTCGCGGGCCATCGCTTCGTCCACTTGGGACGGGTCGAAATCGTCAGGCAGGTAACCAGCAACCAAATATTGCGGCATTGTATTCTCCTTGTTCTATGTAACGGTTTTCAGGCGGGCCCATTTGCCGCGCCTTCACCATATAGTCGAACGGCCGGACCGGATTTCGACAGAACGTTCAAAAAATATTTTTTCTTCTCTTATTTCAACTGCTGAATCCGCGCTTGCAGGAATTGCCGCTCCGGTTCCTGTTGGGTCAGCGCCAGAGCTTTCTCATAAGCCGCCCGCGCCTCGGATGTTTTGCCAAGCCTGCGGTACATCTCAGCATGGGCTGAATGCGCCAGGTAATAATTGGCCAAATCGCCCCGTTCCAACATCGCACTAATAAGCGTCAGACCGGCCTCTGGACCATCGCGCTCGGCAATGGCCACGGCTCGATTGAGCTGTACCACGGGGGAAGGGTGAACCCGCAGCAATTGGTCGTACAGCGCAACAATCTGCTGCCAGTCTGTCGTAATCGTGGAATCCGCTTTTGCATGAACGGTCACGATGGCAGCCTGCAATGTGAAAGCGCCAAAGCGTTGAGACTTCAGAGCTTTCTCCACCAAGGCCGCTCCCTCCGCAATTTGCTCCCGGTTCCAGCGTGAGCGATCCTGGTTCTCCAGCAAGATCATTTCTCCGGTCGGAGAGGTTCTTGCGGCGTGGCGAGATTCCTGTAGCAACATCAGGGCAAGCAGGCCAAGAACTTCCGCCTCAGGCTGGAGTTCGACCAGCAACCGACCCAGTCGAATCGCCTCGCTGGTTAGCTCGGTCCGCGTTACTTCTGCTCCTGTCGCAGCCGAATACCCCTCATTAAAGATAAGATAGATCACTTGCAGCACTGGTCCCAGCCGTTCCGGCAATTCCTGCGGCGTCGGCACTTCGTACGGAATTGGTGTCTCTCGAATCTTTGCTTTGGCGCGCACAATGCGCTGCGCCAGCGTCGCCGGGGTAACGAGAAATGCCCGGGCAATCTCTTCTGTTGTTAGCCCGCACACCTCACGCAAGGTGAGCGCAACGCGCGCTTCCAGCGCCAGAGACGGATGACAGCAGGTAAAAATCAGGCGCAGCCGATCGTCTTCAAGGCTGTTTTCGTCATTAGACCTTTCCGCCGCCGAATTCAACTGCGCTTCCATGTAGCGCACGAGCTCGTCTTGAGATGCATCAAATCTCGCCCGTCGCCGCAGCGCATCAATGGCTTTGAATCGGGCAGTGGAAATCAACCATGGTTGCGGATTGCCTGGAACTCCATTGCTTGGCCACAGGCTCAGCGCAGCCGCAAATGCTTCGTGCATCGCCTCCTCGGCAAGATCAAAATCACCGACCAAGCGGATCAAAGTTGCCAGGATTCGTCCCGAATCCACGCGATAAAGGGAGTCGAGCAATTCGCGTATCTGCTCGGTAGATCGTTCGGACATGGCGTGGAACTTAGCAAACCAGTTCCCCTGAATCAATTTGGCAACTGGCGAAGCAAGGCAAAGTGCCCTGGACGTGATAATGGTTCGATTTCCTTGACTGAAAACTTCAGAGGTTTTCGGGCAGGCTATTCGCGAAGGTCCTTTTTTTGATTTTCTTGGCGTTACACTTTTCTTCTAGCATTCTCAAAAACTTTATCTTGTTGCGTCAGGTCTTATCGGCAGTAATAATTCTGTCCGCTGCTCCCCAAACATCAATCAACTTTTCCCCAACTGGAAGGTGAACATGAAAACTTACACTGTGCATGGCTTAGCGCTGGCAGTCTGGGGTTTGTGCGCGCTGTTTATTGGGTGCGAAACAAGAGTGGACGATGCTGTGCTGACAGCCAGAATAAAAACGGAGATGACTGCGGATGGCCGCGTCAGCCCTACGCGAGTCAATGTAGATACGCTGAATGGAATCGTCACGCTAAAAGGTGAAGTTCCTACGCAGCAAGAAAAGGACGCCGCGGCACAAGTAGCGGGCAAAATAGAAGGCGTTAAACGCGTCGAGAATCAGCTGACTGTCAACCCCGCAACTGCTGGAACCGGATTGCCAACCGGGAACGAAATGAAAGAGCAGGTTAAGGATGCTGCAAGCCAGGTTGCGCAAGAAGTAAAAAATGAAGCAACCGATACAGTGTTGCTGGGAGCGATCAAAACGCGTTTAGTTGCCGCCGGCTATAACAATATTGCGGTCAGCGTAAATCGTGGAGAAGCCACTTTGAGCGGCGAAGTGGCGGCTGAGAAAGACCGCATTGCCGCCGAAGCCATTGTTGCCAAAGTGAGCGGCGTAAACAAAACCATCAACCAGACAACAATCAAAGGAGCTACGCCAACACCTTCTTCGCGCCGTTAAACGAACTTGCACTGAAGCAAAAAGAAATGGCAGGCAATGAAGAGCGTTCCTCATTGCCTGCCATTTCTTTTTCAACAGACCGGTGAATTAACACAGCCTTTGGGCTACTGAAGCACTTCTTTAACTTTTGCGCCA
>CAYLJQ010000471.1:0-5771 GCA_964383955.1 uncultured Heliomicrobium sp.
CAGCTTGCCAATCAATCCGAAATCAAGTGGATCATCAGCACGAATAACAATTTCAGCTACCAGAAGGCCGCTGCCCGCGCACTGAAGTGCTTCGTTGAAGAAAAAGAATTTCAAGGCTTCATTGCCGAAAAGAACATCCGGTCACATTTCCGCATGTTGTTTTCGCTTCCCGACTTGATCAACAAATGGATGAACGGTTACGTAGGCAGAACGGGGTTTGTCGCGTTGGTTGACTTGCTGCGTTACGACTTGAACCGGCTGCATATTACAGGGATGACGTTCTATCACAGCGGCGGCCATCTGTTTCTGAAAGACAGCATTCGCGAACTTCATCCGCGGGGAAATCATCGCGGCGAATTGCCGACCGGGCCTGAAATTCGTGGGCACAATTCATACCTGGAACTGGAAATCATGAAAGTGCTGGCGCGTCATTTTCGAGACAAACTGGTGATGGATGCTGAATTACTGGCTTTGTTGGAAGGTGGTTCGCAAGCAGATCAAGCCTGATTCCTTTCGGCAAGAACCCCGCGGTAAACCTGGCTCAATTGCGCGGCCTGATGGCGAAGAGTGAAACCGTTGACCATTGTCGGGCGCGCTTCCCTTCCGATTCGCTGGCGCAAATCTGCATCGTCCAACAACGTCGCCAGCGCTTGCGTCAGGTCGCCCAGATCGTCAGGCGCAACCAACCAGCCGTTTTCGCCGTGGCGAATGATTTCGGCAATGGCTTGATTGCGGCAGCCGATGGCTGGTTTGCCTGACGCCATTGCTTCCAGGTAAACGCAACCGAGCGCCTCTTCCTGGCTTGGCAACGCGAAGATCGTGCAGCGCCTCATCGCGTCGGCGACTTCACGGCGGCTGCGTCGCCCCAGAAAAAACACGCGGTCGGCAATGTTCAATTGCGCGGCAAGCGCGATCAAACTTGCCAGTTCTTCTCCTTCGCCAATGATTTCATAACGCAGAGCCGTGTATCGTTTGGCAAGATTCGCTACTGCGCGCAGCACTTGCGAAACTCTCTTTACGGGCGCAAGCCGAGCGACGCTAAGAATAGTCGGAGCCTGCGGTTCGCCATTGTCCGCAGGGCTAAACAACTCTGTGTTAACGCCGTTATAAACCACCGCTGTTCGCGCTGTGTCGCCCATCACATTGACAATTTCTTGCTGCACAGCGCCGCTGACACAGATGTTCCGGTCGGCCTGACGATATACTCGCCGCGAAGCGCGGTCACACCACCAGCGCGACAGCCCCTGCTCTCTGCCGGTGGAAAACGCATCCACTCCGTGGATCGTGACCACAAACGGAATACCCAAATTGCGCGCCAGTTGCGCCGCAGGCTGCCCGCACGGCAACGCGCAATGCGCGTGAATCAGATCAATCTTCCGTTCACGGTGAAGCCGTCGCACTTCGCCCATCAACCGCAAGTAAAGCAGCGGCCCCCAACTGGCATACGCCGCCTTGCCCGGCAGTTGCCAGTGACGAACCCAAATGGCGCGCGGCTCAGCTTCGTTGCAAGCGACTGGCTTGTGCGAAATTGGCTTGGAGGCGATGACGGTGGAATGAATGCCGAATTCCGCGATATGCGCCAGCGGTTCGGCGACAAAAGGGCCGTCAGCCTCGTTGCCCTGATGCGGATAAAACGGTGTCAGCGTCAAAACGTGAAGCGGCTGTTCTGCAAAAGGTCTGATCATAAGAATTGAAATGCTGGGTAATACGGAATGGAATGCACCTCGCTCGGCCACTGTTGGCGAAGCCGAATCGCAAGTTTTCGGGCAGTTTCAGCCAGCGCAGGCACCGTGCCATCGTCGCCAGCCAGCGTGACAAACGCATCCGTCCATCCCAGAAATTGTTGCCGCAACGTCGCCAGCGGCCCGCGAGCCACATCAACGCGCACAGCTTCCGCAAGGCGCGATGTGACATGAAAAAGATGCCATCGCGCCGCAGCCAATGCCATTGCACGCCGGTAAGTTTTCGCATTTGCTGCCGCCGAACAGCCCTTTGCCAATTCCTTTTGATAAACATCATCCATCCGGGCCATCAAGTCTTCGGGAATCCGTCCATGACATCCCCAGGTCATACGTCCTGGCATCCCTTCGATCAACGCATGCCGCAATCCTCCGACATTGAAATCAAACAACCGCAAGCGCGCGCCAACACGGATGGCGTCATTCGGAATCTCCTGATCCCCTTTGCAATAGGCCAGGAAATCGCCCGGTTGATCTTCGATTTCGGCAGTCACCAACGCAATTTCCTGCTCTGCGCCAAGTGACGCTAAAACACCAACCGTTTCCAGTGCCGCATTGTAACGGCCAACAGCATCTAGGATTTCCTCTTTCGTCGAAGCTCGCAGCCGGGCACGCGACCACGGATTGCTGTAAAGCGGCAGTTCAGGTTCCGGCGTTCCCAAGCCGTCACGAATCGGAAGATAGCCGCGCGCCGTCCAGCAGGTCGCCGCGTGCAATTGCCCTAGCAAGGCAACGTGTTCAATCAAGCTTTCAGCCGCGCGCGCCGCGTCATCGCCGAACAGCAGCGCAAATGTGTCCGGCGTCGTCCCCGTGCCCAGGTCTTCCATCACGACAATTCGATGCCGTAAGTCTGCGCAATAAAAGCGCGGCCCCAGCGGGACCGTTTTGTTGATTTGATCAAGGTAAAGTCCCGCCGCCCAATCATTCAGGATCGCGTACAGATGCCAGCCGTCATGCGCAGGCTCAGGCCGCGGAACCGAATGTTTGACGATCACGGTTTCCGGAAGTTCACCGTCTGGCGAAAGCACTTGGCACCGCAAGATCCGATCCATCCAGGTGGTGTAAACATCCAGCAGTGCCAGCCGGATTGGCCGCTCAAAATGACTGGATAGAAGGCTGGCGGCAGCCGCCACGATCGGGGAGTAATCCATAACCGGCATTGTGCATCGCGGCGATGAAGTTTCAATAGCAGTGAATAAGCACGACAGACCGCTGCAATTCGCGGCAAGCGCGGAATTTGGTATGATGCGCGCCGCTGACCGCAATCCTGAACATTCAATAAGAGCAATTCCGAAGGAGGAACACCCAGTTTGACTCCAGTCCTGTTTGTCTTCGCCTATCTGGTGACGGTGCTTTACATAGGCATTTTCGCTTTCCGCCGCAAAAAAGCTGGCGATCACCCTGCCGAAGATTATTTCCTGGCCAACCGCTCATTGGGCAATGCGGTGTTCCTGCTGTCGCTGTTCGGAACGAACATGACTGCCTTCGCAATTTTGGGTTCTTCGGGACATGCATTTTCAAACGGCATTGTGACGTATGGATTGATGGCTTCGTCGTCGGCGCTGGTCGTTCCGCTGTCGTTGTTTTTCATCGGCACGCGCGTCTGGTCATTGGGCAAACGATTCGGTTTTATGACGCCAGTGCAAATGTTCCGCGACCGCTGGGAATGCAGCCACATCGGAACCATCATTTCCATTGTTCAAACCGCGCTCTTGCTGCCGTACATCATCATCGGCGTGATGGGTGGAGGCACGACGCTGTTTGCCATCAGCGGAGGCCGAATTCCCTTCTGGCTGGGCGGAGCCGTCGTTGCAATGGTTGTCATGAGTTATGTCTTTTTCGGAGGCATGCGCGGAACGGCTTGGGTCAACGCGTTTCAAACGACCTTGTTTCTGATTTTCGGCGCAATTGCTTTAGGCGTCATCGGCGCTGGGATGGGCGGATTCGGTAAAGCAATGAATGAGATGCTGGCTTCGCCAACAACGGCTTCGCTGCTGACGCGAGAGAAAATTTCGCCGCTGTATTTTTTCAGCTACACGTTCATTCCGCTGTCTTCGATCAACTTCCCGCACATGATCATCTTCTGCCTGACGGCGCAGAAAGTTCAGCATTTCAAAAAGACCGTCATCCTATATCCCATCTGTATGCTGGCGATCTGGCTGCCAGCGGTTTTTCTTGGCGTAACCGCCAACCGCGCAACAGAAGTTCCCGCGATTCAAGCCAAGCTGGAAGCACGGCAAACGCTCGCGACCGGAGCCCCAACACTTTCACCCGAACAGAAAACCGAGCTTCGTGCCAAATCCGCCGGGGACGATGTGTTGCTGCGCTTGCTGGAAGCGTATGCGCCGCTGTGGCTGGCGGGCTTGCTGGGCGCGGGGATTATGGCGGCGGTGATGGCCAGCGATTCCCAAATCCTGGCGCTTTCGACCATGTTCACCGAAGACATTTTCGCCTTTTACGAAGGCAAGGAACGATTCGGCGAAAAGGCGCAAGTAATGACTGGCCGCTTGTTCGTTGTTGGCTTAACGCTGATTGCCTATTTCATCGCGCTGAAATTCCCGCAACCGATTTTCGACCTGGCTGTGTCGTATGCGTTTTCGGGCTATTCCGCCTTGATGCCGTTGATGATTGCCGCGCTCTTCTGGAAACGCAGCACCAAATGGGGAGCGTTGGCTTCGACCTTGTGGGCGTTTGGAAGCGTTGCCGCCATCGCCATCTTTCAATCTGTCGTGGCGACTCCCAAAGTCATCTGGGCGATTGGAGGCTGGGAAGTGTTGGCGAGAACGCCTGGCGGAACTTCGGTGTTTGGCTTTCTGCCAGTCGTGCCGATGACGATTATTTCGGCGATTCTGATGGTTGCAGTCTCGTTGCTGACCGCAAAACCGACCGAACCAACTATTAGCCGTTATTTCCAAAAGTGAACTGATGGCTTATTTGACCAAGTAATCGCTGAGGTTCGTCAACAGTCGTTTATGCCTTGCGGCGTCAATGGAGCCAATACTGCCGATGACCTTATTGCGTGGGATAACAGCCAGAAAACCAAGGCGAATGACCGAATCCGCGACTAAACCGCTGATCGTGAAATCGCCGTCCTGTTGCCGAACGATTTCGTCAAATCCGACAACTTCCTGCTGCAACTGCGTGCTGATTCCACAGACAAGCGCATCTTGAAAAGGCGGCATCTCTCGCAAAAATAAAGCGGGGCGGTTTTTGATTTGCCCATTTGCCTGAGGCACTGGCGTAAGAACCACGTCACCTTCTTTCATAGGCAGGATTCCACTCCTTGATTTGGCTCAGAGAATATTCTGGCTCGTCAGCGCTATAACCCGCAGCCAAGTTCTCTGCTGAAAAGTTTTGCCATTCCTGATCTTCTTCCGCACCAGATGGTTGAACCACAGTCACCAGCAGTCTAGTGTTTGGCGGCAATTCAACCGGCTCATCAAACAAAACCTGCCTGCCATCGTAATGAGCCTGCAATGTGATGTTCTCCATGACTTCTACCTCCTCATCAATCTTCTACTTTGCGGGACATCCGGTCAATCGGTGATGGTGTAGTCGTGGCCGGACGCCTGGCTGACTTCAGTGTTTGGCTTGCTGCCGGTCGTGCCGATGACGATTATTTCAGCGATTTTGATGATCGTAGTTTCTTTGCTGTCTGCGAAACCGAGTAAAGCAACTATTGTCCCTTATTTCATCAAATAGGTCGCAAGTCACATTAGCTGCACTGAGATCCTTACTGTCCTAACAACGCCGATAATGCAGGTAAGTAGGGAGCCAATACTGGTCCAAGAACTTGCAAATGATCGGCAAATATCGACATAAAATGTAAATATGATTTCTTGAACCCATCTACATTTTCTGCATGCTTCATATCATTTACGACCTGAGAAACTTTCGAAAGTACAAAGGCGTCAGCGTTAGACTTTGAAAGAGCTTCCAGAATGTCGTGAAAGAGTGCTGCGTTTTGCTCATTGAAATTTGTATACTGCCCAAAATGGCTGCTTGCCGTTGCCAGGTTATGAACGTTTCCCG
>CAYLJQ010000472.1:0-5744 GCA_964383955.1 uncultured Heliomicrobium sp.
GAAAGACTTCCTGAAACCGCTGATTGACCTTGCTGGCCAGAAGCGCCCGCCAGCGCCGCGGATCGCGGCCAACAGACGAATCGCCCTGATCGGCCACCGGCAACGAATCCAACTGATTGAGCGCCACCAATCGCTCCGGAGGATTCTGCCGCTGCGGCTGTCCACCTACAGACAACAACACGGAACCGGACACATTCGGCGCCCCCAGCGAAACCCAGCGCACGGGAATCAATAACACTCCCAGCGACAGCGCCAGAATCAGGATGGATAGTCGTTTCATAGTTACCTCAAGTTCTGCGTTTGGACAGAATTGGCAAACATCTGCCAAACAAGTTGCATGGATGAACACTCACTGATGCTGGGCAGTGATGTCAGGAATACCGGTTGATATGTGTTTGCCCCACGGAACGAAGCCAGCGGCAAGTTCTGATCAAACCGTACTTGTATTTATGAGAGCCTGGAATAAAAAGATTTTTTGTCCCAAATGTTCAACCGTAATTCGAAGGAATTTCCCCTCAGAAGAAGAAATATTTCAGATAAAAATCGGATTTTGCGGCTGGCTTTCCCTCATTTGGGCAAGAAAAATCGCCCTTGAAGCAAGGACGATTAAAAGAGCGATGGATTCAGCGGTGATTTTTTACTGCTATTGCTCGCAGTTGTCGAGCGAAATTGCGGAATTATTTTGCGGCGATTCCTTGGATTTCGAAATGCGCGCCGCGCAGCAACGGTCCAGAACCGATGAAGGCGCGAGCCGGGAAGTCTTTCTTGAAGTAAGTTTTGTACCCAGCGTTGAATTTGTCGTACAGCGTCAAATCCGGGCAGTACAGCGTCACCGTCACCAGGTCATCCATCGTCATTCCGGCAGTGGTCAGCACCTCTTTGAACCCGTCCAGCAGAAATTTGATTTCCTGATCCATGTCCGCCGGAATCTGGCCGGTCTTCGGATCGGTTCCCAAGCGTCCAGCCAGATACAGCGTATTGCCGACCATGACTCCGTCGCTGAACGGCAGCGCCGGATTTCGAATCGGCAGATTGATGAGACGCTTGGACGATTTCTGGCCGTAACTGACAGCAGAATTGATTGCAAATCCAACCAGCAAGCCCAGCACCAGGCCAGCCACCAAACCGATAGATAAAGAGCGTTTGTTTTTCATAAGTGTTCCTCCGAATTGGGTACGCATCGCTTCCAGCGCGCGGTCTCGGCAAAAAGTCTATTGCTGACAAACACTCTCTTCGCCATCACCGCAGGCCGAAGGCTCTGCGTACCCAGGGTTAGTTGTTGAGAAAAATCTTCAAGCCGAATTCAGCCGCAGAAATTCGCGCCCTTGTGCCGAACGGAAATTCATACCGAGTCTTTGCGCCATCAATATACATCTCACCGGCGGCCATTTTCGAAGCGATGGTGATGTCGTCTCCGGTTTCGATGAATCCACGCGTCAGCGCGTAGCTGCGTTTGGGTTCACGGTACAGTTCCCGAACCAGATATTGAATTCGTTTGGAACCAAGCGGCATTTTCTTTCCGCCTGCGGAGCCGATTCCAGCGGTGGAACCGGCGGCGGTGGAAATCCAGATGCCGGAACTGCGATGTTCTTCTTCACGACGACCGACTTTGATCAGATACCGCGTCGTCGAAGCCGGGCAATCATGCGCGATCAACACATCGTTCAAGGCCAATTCCGGCAACGGCTTTTCGTCCAGCGCGATTTGCAACCGAGCGAGTTCTCTCGGTTTCCACTTGCCGGATAAGATCGCGTCCAGCCATTCAGCAAAGTTCTTACGATTGACAGAACAGAAATGACCTACGCTGTCCCCTGGTGCAGAGTTGACACCAATCATTGCTCCACCGCGAATGTAATGTGAAGCGCCGAGCGCCGTGCCGTCGCCTCCGATGCTGATGACCAGATCGCTGATCGCCAGTTGCCCTTTGACGCGCGCATGCAAACTGACCAGTGAGGCTTCGCCAAACGCAATCTTCCGTTTGCTGAGCGCCTGCCGGACAGCCTCAATCGTCCGCTGATGTTCGGCATCGGCGTGCAGAATTCGTTTGGCTGTCGCATCGCCACTGCGCGCAAAACTGGCTGCTCGCCCACCTTGCGCCAGCGCGGTCTGTTTAACAATGACCAGACAGTTATTGATTTGCATAGGTTGGTTTTTGAGCGGCTACAATAAAGCGCCAGGATTCAGTCCGGCAAGCGCATTTCCGCCAACGCCGCCTTTATGCTGCGGCTTCGGTGACGACTGTTCCTTCTCACTCTCCGCGCACCTTCAACCATCTAGCCATCAGCGGCACGCGCAATTGCCATTGCTTACCGTTTTCTTCAATCAGCAAGCGTCGGCGGAGGGATTTGGTGACGGCTCTGTCTGCCGGTGGAGCCTGCATCGCAATCTCACGAAACGCCGAAAGGTAATCCCATTCGCCGGGCAGCAGCGATTCGCCGCGCATTAATGTATGGAGCACGTTGTGGCCGCGCACGATGGCTTTGTTCAGCGCGCGTTCCATCAACTCTGGCGAGACTCCGTCGGCGTCTTCTTCGTTGATCAAATCCACAATCGTTTCGGCGATCAGTTGCACCAGATGCGGCCAGCCAGCGGCTTCGGCTTGAATGCGCTCAATGCCGCAGTTGTCCGCCGCATCGCCCCAGAATGCTGGATCGAATTGTGGGCGCTGGTGGGGGGCGTTGCGCCATAGCGAGGAGTATTTCAGCGGATCAGTCAGCAGTAATTGCGTTTCCGCCAGAGTGAAGAACGGCACTTCGATGGTGCGCGCGCTGACCAGATACGAAGTCCATTCGGCATTTGCGAGTTCGGTGATCTCGTGGCTTCCGGCAAAAATCCATGTGATGCGGCGGTGCGTTTGAATGGATTCGCGTATAGTTTCGAGCAAGTCAAGTCGAAAAATTCCTTTGCCAATCTTCTTATCAACTACTTCGTATTCATCAATGGCTAATAACAGACGTTCATTTTTCTTTTCCAAAAGCTTATCGCAACTAGCGAGCAAGCCGAAGAAGCTCGATAAATTGATCGCCGTTGTTACTCTAGTTAAGTCAGGAAATATGTTGTGAATCTCGCTAATTACCGAACGCAGGAAGTCTTTTTGTGACGTAAAAAGCGTAGGGTGTTGCATTGAGACAGAAATTACTTGGACGCCAGAAGGCAAAAATTCAGCTAGATTTTGCAGAATAGTGGATTTGCCTGTCCGGCGACGACCATATAAAACAATTCCTGGGCAATCGGTTTTTAGCATTATTTGCTGCTCCAATTCACCGATGACAGAGTCTCTGCAACTGAAGGCTTCTTGCTCTGGCTTTACTGGATCGCCAGCACGAAAAAGCTGTGGCCTAGGTTCTTTACTCGTAACATGGCGAGCCTCATCAAGTTGATGCTGTGCAATTTGTATCCACTTTGCTGCTGCAGCCTGAAACTCTTTTGCTAATGGCTCGCGTAACCCAGCCACGCGATGGCGAAAATTTTCTATCTCTTTATAAAGTAATTCAGCATTTGGTTCCCGGAATATAGCCCGCTTGACTGCATTCAATCGTATTTGTTGCAGGCTAATTTTATCTATCCAATCGCGCGCTTGTGAAACCTGTCCTAAGAATCCTCTCTCACCTTCCGGCAGTTTGGCCATAATATTGCTCAAACGACTTAAGTCTGACATCGACGCAGCTTCGCGGATTAGTAAAATTGTCTTCGATCGTAGCCCTTCCATTCGCTGGCTTGGATACTCCGTAATAAGGCGTTCAACTTCAGCTTGGCCATATTTAGGATTTGCACCAGCCAATGAAACTAACAATCTATGAAGCTTAATAAACGGTACGCCACATTGGCTATTCCAAACGATAGGGTGATATGGATACCAGTGCTCGCGAGGCTTAGGCCACACAAATAGGTAGTGGAAAGGGTAATAATAGAGCCTTAACGCAAAAAAGATAGCGGATAAGCCTGTTATAAAAGCAAGCAGTATTAAGTGCAGGCCTCCAAATCTGACTCCAGTAAGGGCTATAATTGAGATACTTAAAGTTGCTGCGGTCAGTCCACCGTAATAAAGCTTGCTTCCGGAACTGCCAAAGATCCCACTTATAATTCCTGTTATAATCCCAATGGCAGAGCCAAGGATAATTCCGAATATAATCTCAGCGGATGGGCTAGGCACGATGCCAAACGCAATGCCGCCTCCTACTCCGAAAGTAATACCGAATGTTACTCGAAATGCAACATTTAGCGACTTGGTTAACTCGTTTCTCGAAAAAGCTATTATTCCGGCAGTTGCAGTTAAAGTTCCGAGCAATACACCGTGGAGAACCGGATATACGTAAAGTAAGAGTCTATGGGGTAATAAGGGAGGAGTTTTGATAGGGAAACTGAACAAATTAAAAACTGCGTACTGTAAAATCGCGTTTAACGCGATAACGTAAGGAAGGGCATGGAGCAAAAGACGGACGCTAATTTCCCAGCTTGCACTATAAGCGGTTTTTCTCAACGCTTTTGCAAATTTTTCTGGGCGCGCGTAAATCGTTCCCAGCCACCACAGCGCCGATCTATGGTCACGCCATCTAAAACCAATTTGATCCAGTGGGATTGGCGTCATCACTTCCTCCCTTTCAACTCGACCAGCGTAAAGATTTCAGTGGAGGCAAACTCGTGCCCCGGCGGCAAGAGTGTGACGAAAGGATGGTGCGAGTGTGCCAGTAAGACCAGCTTACGCGAATCGGTGATCAAGTTGCGTAAGGCGAAGAGCAGGTCGTCGCCGTAATTGCGTCGCAGAACGTGATCGAAATGTTGTAGCGCGATGCGCGACACCCGTTTGTGATCGGCCATTGCGCGGGCCAACACAACCAAATCTTTCGGCGGTTCGGGTACGGTCGCTTTGATGCCGCAAGCGCGCAGTAGCGCAGCCACCAAATCTTCGCGGGGGACGGTTGCCCCGTCATCCAAATCCACGATGCCCAGATCCGACAGGTGATCATCGCGCAAATGGCGAATCATCTCCCGCCATCTCGGTTTGCCATTGACTACCAAGTTAACCGATTGATTACGATTGAGCAGCAATCGAATTTCGTTCCGCACCGCCAGCCAATGCTCTGCATCGGTTCCCAGATCAGCCGCGCATGCCGCCAGCAGCTTCTGCCACTGCCTATCGTAATTGCTGCTGAACAGATCAAGGTAGAGTAGACCTTTGAGTTCATCCGGCACATCGCAAGCTTCGGTTTTCACCGCAACCACCTTGCCGGTGAAATGAGGATCGCACTGAAGGGCGCGCTTCATTTCGTGCTGACAGTACTCACTGTCGAAATAGTCTTTGGTGAAGGCCAGCAGATTGACATCTGCACGATCCTGCAAGGCATCGCCCTGCCCTTTGATTTCCTTGCCCGCTTCGAAGTAGTTGCGGTCAATCAGGACTTCCGCACCGCCTGCCCAAAGGCACGGAACCAGATTGTCGAAGATCCATTCCCGATGGTTATGTCTGTAGCTGATGAAAATCTTTTTGCTCATGGCTTAATGTTTCCCTCTAAATTCGCATTACTTCCATCGTGCCTGCCGTTTAAATCCAGATTTGCTGCATGCATGCTTGATAGGAAATGAACACGCCGGAGCGTTTCTGGTGCGGGCTGAGCTGGCGGTTGAAGGGCGCCATGCGTTGTACGTTTTAACGCGGTTCGACAATCTCTTCAAATGTTCTGGCTGGGTCGGTGTGGTATTCCTGTTGCGCTTCAAGCATTGCCTTCTTGACCCGCGCCAAATTC
>CAYLJQ010000473.1:0-5738 GCA_964383955.1 uncultured Heliomicrobium sp.
TCGAAAACATCCCCAAAAATTTACCGGTCATATACTTACATGGCAGAACACCAAGTGAGAGACCACAAAAGATGAACTTTAAGGAGGGAATCATGAAGAAAACATTTACGTTAGCACTGGTGATGACAGGCGGGTTGGTTTTTATGGCCTGTGAACCGGCTTCTTCTCCAACGACGCCGACCACAACGCCAACAGCGACAATTGCGCCATCGCCAACTGTGCTGCCCAGAGTGTCCGTAAACACCAATACCATTGAAAACAAAGATGGTTCGACCACTGTGGTCACCACTTATAATGACGGAACCAGAACGGAGGTTCGCACTTTCAAGACCGGTAAACTCGCCAAAGTGACGCGCACGACTGATGCCAGCGGTGCCAAAACAGTCCACGCCAGCTATCGGGCAGACGACACAGAAGTCGAAATCAAGGATGAATCCTGGATCGAAAAATCCATGGATGCGACGGGGGATGCGCTGGCGGTGGCTGCCGATAAAACAAAATCCGGCGTGAAAACCGCTGCCAGGGAAACTGCCGACAAAGCTGAAGATGTCGGCGGGGCCGTTAAGAAAGGCGCGAAAAAAGCTGCTAACGAAACTGCGGACAAAGCCGAAGATGTTGGCGATGCCATAAAGAAAGGCGCCAAGAAAACGGCAGGCAAGGTTAAGGACGTCATCAAACCATAAGAAAGTTGACGGAAAGAATTAAACGACTGATAAGCGGAAGCGGTACTTCACTCTTCCGCTTATTTTGTGTTCGACGTTGTCGGTTTCGGAAACCGTGTGGTTGTGTGCAGGAAGGTCCTGACCGGAAATCAAATTACAAATCAAACGAATCAACTGAGTAGGAGACTATGTTCAAGAAAACCTGGCTTTTTGTTTTTTGCTTTTTGGCGTTGGCTTTTTCCGCCCACGCACAGGACGCCCGCAAAATCATGGAAGGCGTTTATAACCAGGACACCAGCAAGGATACGACCTGGCGCGCTCGGATGGAGGTTTATGACAAGAAAGGAACCGCGCGCAGCAAAAAGTTTACCATGCGCAAGCTGGGCGGTTTGGGAAACAGCAAAACCCTGGTTCGCTTCACCGATCCGGCGGAAGTTCGCGGCGTTGGCCTGCTTTCCCTGAACGAACGGGGCACGGCAGATCGGCAGTGGTTGTACACGCCAGCAATTCAACGCGTTCGCCGCATTGCCGCGCAGGAACGCCGCCAGCGTTTCATCGGCACGGATTTCACCAACGAAGATATGGCCGAGCGTGTGCTGGACGATTACACGTACAAACTGCTTGGCGAAGGGGAAGTTATAGACGGGCGTAAAACGTACAAGATCGAAGCGCGTACGGTTTCGCCAGATAAGTCGCAGTATGCGTATGTGTACATTTGGGTGCCGGTGGATGTTCCGTATTCGGTTTTGGTCGAAATGTATGACAAAAACGGCCAGCGGCTTCGCATTCTGAAAGCCAGCGACTTGGTCAAGATTTCAAACGTCTGGGTCGCCAAACGAATCGAGATGAGTTCGCCGACCGAAGGAACCAAAACGGTTTTGCTGATTGACGAAATCAAGTTCAATACGGGTTTGAAGGAAGACCTTTTTACGCAGCAAGCTCTGGAAAAGCCGGATGTGTTTTGAGGGAGATTGAAGGGAGAATCTTGCAGTGAAAATTGCTGTGATTTCTTCAGTGGCAGGCATTGTTGGCTACATTGCCGGTGTCGCACTTGGCATGCTGGTGGTCAATTACTTCTCTTCAAACACACATGACAAATCTGTTGAAGCCACGATGAGTTCCTTCTTGATTTATGGGCCGGTGATGGCCTTGCTGTCGTTTGCTTCTACATTGATTTACTTTTTAATCCGCCGTAACCGTTAACGACAGAAACCTTACTTTTGCTTTTATGCCAGTTCCAAATCAAATCAGCTTTGACGCTGAAACCAAACCCCATGCACCAGATTTGTATGATTATGCTGCCGCCGCTGAAACGATTGATGGATTGGATTCCATCACCGAAGCGGACATCGCCAGGTATCACGAACAAGGCTTTCTTGCCGTCCGCAATGCGTTTACGCCGGACGAAGTTCAATCGGGACTTGATGGATTGGCAGAGCTAATCGCAGGCCGGGTGCCGGAATTTCAAAATATTCAGTTCACAGCCGAAGTCCGCGACCGGCTGGATGATCTGAGCTTTGAAGAGCGCATGGATTCGGTCAGACGCCTGCTGTACTTCGTTGATTACGAACCCCGCACAAAAGCCATCGCCAATCATCCAAAGCTGCTGACTGTCGTCAGCAGGTTGCTCGGCAATGAAGCGACGATGTTTCAAGACATGGCTTTGATCAAGCCGCCGAATGGCCGGGAAAAACCCTGGCATCAGGATCACGCTTACTTTGAGTTGACGCCTGAAACGCGCGTTGTCGGCGTCTGGATCGCGCTGGATGCCGCAGGAATCGAAAACGGCTGCATGCGCGTGATGCCGGGTTGGCATCGTGACCAAAAGTTTCATCACTTCCAGATTCGTGATTTGCAGATTTGTGATTCGGAAATGGAAGGTTTGCAGGAACATCGCGTTGCTGTGCCGCTGCCACCCGGAGGCTGTTTGATTTTCGACAGCTACATCCCGCACGGCACGCCCAGCAATTTCACTTCGTCGCGTCGTCGCGCGTTGCAGTTCCACTATCATGCTATCGAAGCGCAAAAAATCACCGCCGAAGAGCGCGTCGCTATCTGGGGCGGCGAAGCGAACAATGTCGCATGTTGAAATCAAGGAAGCATTTTTCCACGAAGGCACACGAAGAAAACACGAAGCAAAAAAATATCTTCGTGTTTTCTTCGTGTAATTTTGTGGAAGAGAAGTTTTTATGAAGCTAAAACTCGTCAAAAGTCTGTGGGGAATGGAAGGCACGCTGGCGGAAAAAGTCCGTCACATTGCCGAAGCCGGGTACGTCGCCATCGAAGCGCAAGTGCCGGCTGAAGATCAATTGCCGGAATTCGTAAGTTTGCTGCGCGAACACAATCTGGAATTTGTGGCGATGGTGATTACGGACGGAGCAACTCCGGCAGATCATTTCACTTCGTTCCATACAAAAATCGAAAAAGCCCGAGGCTTGGACCCGCTGCAAATCACGGTTCATGGCGGCAAAGACTGGTGGCCGTTTGAATTGCAGAAAGAGTTTTTTGCGGAAGCTCTGGAAGTCGAACAGCAAATCGGATTGCCGGTCAACCACGAAACGCACAGAGGCCGTCCGATGTTCACTCCGTCGGCGACATCTCGATTACTGCGCGAATTTCCCGAACTTCACATCAATGCGGATTTCAGCCATTTCGCCAATGTTTGCGAAAGTTTGCTGGAAGATCAGCGGGAAGACATGGCGTTGTGCATTTCCCGCGCTCGGCATTTGCACGGGCGCATCGGCCACGAAGAAGGCCCGCAGGTCAACGACCCGCGCGCGCCGGAATGGTCCGCGCAAATTGCCGCACACTTTGGCTGGTGGGATGAAATTGTCCGTGCACGTTTGAAAGCCGGAGCGGACTACTTCACGTTCAATCCGGAATTCGGCCCGCCGAATTATATGCCGACGCTGCCGCACACGCGACAGCCAGTGACTGATTTGTGGGAAATCTGTTTGTACGTTGCCAATCAGTTTCGGGAGCGTTACCACGAACTCATCAACGAAGGTCTGGGCAAATGATGAAGAAGATTCGAACGGCATTCGTTGGTTGCGGCGGCATCGCCGATCATTACCTGAGCGTGTATCGCGATCTGGATTTCGTCGAGATGGTCGGTTGTGTGGACGCCAATGCTGAGCGTGCAGAACTGGCCGCAGCAAAACTGGCTGACAATTCGCTTGCCAAGTCGAAACCGCGAGTAGCAACGGATTTCGCCGACGCATTAAAGCCGGATGTTGATCTGGTCGTCATCAACACACCCAATCACTTGCACCGCGAACAAGCGCTTGCCGCTTTCGATGCAGGCAAACACGTCTTGCTGCAAAAACCTGTCGCCGCCACGTTGGCTGATGCCGAAGCGATTTCCGAAGCCGCGCAGCAGGCAAAACAGCGAGGCATCGTCAGCGGTTTATACCTGAGCTATTTCGACCAGCCATTGATGCACGATCTGAAAGCCATGATTGAAGCAGGATGGTTTGGCGCAGTTACACATTTGTACGCCCGGCTGATGCATCGAGGCGGCCTGGCGGTTTCGCAACAAGTGTTGGCCGGACAAGCCAACTGGCGGGCTTCGCTGGCGGAAACCGGCGGAGGTTGTTTTATCCAATTGGCGGTGCATTACGTTCATTTGTTCAAGTGGATGATGCGCGCGCAAGTGGTTCGCGTAACCGCGATGACCAAAAATCAACATTGTCCAGGCATCGAAGGCGAAGACATGGCGTGCGCAATTCTGGAATTTTCAAACGGCGCACTGGCGACGATTGATATGGCTTGGAATACGGCTGGCGAACAGTTGTCGGTTCACGGAACGATGGGCACCTGCGAATACATCAGCAATCAAACTTTGATGCTGGATTCCCTGGCAGGAGAGTTTAACGGACACGCGGTCAACTATTCGGGCAACAGTGTTCAGGCTTCTCCGGCTGCTCCGGGAGCGGCGGCGACCCAGCAGATTTCCACACTCATTGCGCCTCCCCTTGGCGATTGGCGCAATCCCTTCAACCAGCATCGAATGTTTCTGGAAGCGTTGCGAAATGGCGAAGAACCGTTTGTCTCCATTTCTTCCGGAACGGATGATTTGCGCGTTGTCGCGGCAGTTTATAGCGCCGCCCAAACCGGCATGGCAGTCACGCTCAACTAACTCCGAAAATCTTATTAACTGACTGATTTTTCTGCATTTGATCGTGCAGTTTCGCTGGCCAGCGTGTACTATCGGCTGCCTCAATGGGGACTCCCCAGAACTTTTGTGAGCTTGGTTGAACAAAAATGACAATTACGGATTTGTTGAAGATGTATGACTTTACCGGCCGTTCGGTAGTGATTACAGGCGGCACGGGTGTGTTGTGCGGCGCAATGGCAAAAGCACTTGTCGGATGCGGCGCGAATGTGGCTGTGCTGGCCAGAACGGTTGAAAAAGGCGACGCGCTGTTGGCGGAAATTGACGGGCCTGGGCGCGCGATTATCGTTCCCGGCGACGTGCTGCAAGTGGAAACTCTGCAGCAGGCTGTCAAAACCGTGCTTGAAGAATTCGGGCGCATTGACGGCTTGATCAACGGCGCAGGCGGCAACAGTCCGCAAGCCACAACGCGACCCGATCTGACGTTTTTCAATTTGCCGGAAGAAGCGCTTCGGTATGTGTTTGACCTGAACATGCTGGGCACCATTTTGCCCTGTCAGGTTTTCGGACGGCAGATGGCGGAACAGGGAGAAGGCGTAATTTTGAATGTCTCTTCGATGAGCGCGACTCGCCCACTGACGCGCGTCATCGGATATTCGGCGGCCAAAGCAGGAATCAACAATTTTACGCAATGGCTGTCAGTGCATTTGGCGCAACAGTATTCGCCGCGCATTCGCGTCAATGCAGTTGCTCCCGGATTTTTCGTGACGGAACAAAACCGGTCTTTGTTGACCGATCCGGCAACCGGTGAATTGACTGCTCGCGGCCAGAGCATCATTGCCCACACACCGATGGCGCGATTTGGCAATCCGGAAGATTTGATTGGAGCAGTCCTGTGGTTGATGTCACCAGCATCAGAATTTGTCACGGGAATTGTCGTTCCGGTCGATGGGGGATTTTCG
>CAYLJQ010000474.1:0-5731 GCA_964383955.1 uncultured Heliomicrobium sp.
GCTGCTACCTCTCGATTAGCTCTTTGGCACGAAAGGGCCGATTGTACCCAGTGAGCAATCGGCCTTTTCGCTGCCCAAAACAGTTTTTGTCCTCACCCCACAAAAGCTTTCCCGTCAGAGAATTCCCGGCTCAGATCAACCGTAAGAACCTTGCGCAACCCCGTTTAGCGAGCATAGCCATTTGCTTGACCGGGGTAAGAGAGTGGAGTACAACTGAGCCCGGTTGTAGACGTAACTCTAATGTTGAGCGCTGCCAGTAAGCTTCAACCTTAGCGATTTTGATTCAAGCTGGGTTTCGGTTTATTACGGGATATGAGCGTGCATCGCATTCCACGTTATTGTTCGTTAGACGGATTCACCGAGTTGAGTTCTTCGCTCGAAGGAATCGTTTTGCGTTCGCTCGCTCCCTTTGACACAGTCTGCGCCCGCACACTAAACACCAACTACTACATTTTCATTCTGGAACCGGAAACCGGAAAAGCTCTGGTACAAGGCGGGCGTTATTTTGAAGAACCTATCGAAGCGACTGTCAGCGGTTCCACGTTTGGCGGGTGCATGCTGAAAATGGGCTGGCTGGGAATCGGGTTCAGAATCGAATTCTATTCCGGCGGCCAGCGCATTGTGACTTCGCCGGTTCAAAACATCTGCATCGAACGCGGCGACAATTGATCCTTACCCTTTTCGCCGCAACCACCACAATACCAGCAACGCCGTCGTTCCCCCCGCAATATCCACGAAACTATCATTGATCGAAGCCGTGCGAGTAGACACGAATGACTGATGGTATTCGTCCGACAACGCGTACACCGCAATGATCAGCCAGGAATAAATTGCCCAACTCCATTTCCATCGAATTGAGCTGCCGGATCGAAAGGCGCGAAAGAGCAACAACGCCAAAAATCCATATTCGGTAAAGTGCGCGGCTTTGCGAATTGCAAAATGAATCGGGTGAAACTGTTCGACAGTCAAGCTGGGAACAATCCAGTGCGCAATGTTGTATAGCAGCGAACCGGTGTTTTCGCCGGAAAACGAATCGGTCGAAAAATAGAAAATGGCTGCCAACCAGAGAATGGGTGGCAGCCAGTAAGCCAGTTTCGATTGCAGATTGCGGATTGCGGATTGCGGATTGTTTACTTGGGAACTCAAACTCATGATCGGAAACATCTGAATTCCGCAGTCCGCAATCGAAACTCCGCAATTCTTAGAGGGCTTCAGCGCCGCTGACGACTTCGATAATTTCGCGCGTGATTTTTGCCTGACGCACGCGGTTCATCACCAGCGTCAGTTTATCAATCACGTCGGAAGCGTTTTTCGAAGCCGAATCCATGGCCGTCATTCGCGCGCCAAGTTCCGAAGCCACCGATTCCAGCAAGGCGTGGTAAATCTGATTTTCGACCAGCTTCGGCAATAGTTCGCTGTAAATCACCTGTGACGGTTGTTCGTATAGATAATCAACCAGTGTTTCTGTCTGCCCGGCTTCGACTTCATCGCGGCCAATCGGCAGCAACTGCTCTACGACGGGGCGCTGAGAAAGCGCGGATTTGAATTCGTTGTACAGCAGGTACACGCGATCAACCCGCTTTTCTTCGGATTTGAAATCGGCAACCAGTCCTTGACCGATTTCAACCACATCCATCACGTTGACTTTGCCTGTGCCTGTTATGCCGACGTATTCACGGCGAATGGTGACCGGGCGACGACGGAAATAATCACAGCCTTTGCGGCCAATCAACACCAGTTCAACGTCTTTGTCCGTGTTCTGGCGTAAAAACTCCTGGGCGGCTTTGGTCAGGTTGGTGTTGAATCCACCGCACAACCCTTTGTCAGCGGTAACCAGCGCCAGTACCACGCGCTCTTTGCGGCCTTCTTCGCGTTCGTGGCCGACCAGCAACGGATCGCGATAATCGGGCGAACGCCGCGCCGCGTCGCCCAGAATCTGCAACATCTTGTTTGTGTAAGGGCGTGCAGCCGTCACGCGTTCCGTTGCGCGACGCAACCGGGCAGCCGAAACCATTTTCATGGCTTTGGTAATCTGCCGCATATTTTTGACGGCGCGAACTCGCCGCCGTAAATCCTGAACACTAGGCATAATGTCCTCAGTCTATGGCCTGTTACGCTTTCGCGGCTTTCACCTGCGCGTTGTAGCGTTGTTTGAACTCATCCATTGTGGCTTTCAGCTTGCCCTTTACGTCGTCGTTAATTCCACCTTTGACATTTTCACGCAAGGCCGAAAGCGCCGCCGTTCCACCCGTTTCCAAAAACTTCACCAGTTCGGCTTCAAAATCACGTACTCTTTCAACCGGCACATCGTCAACGTAGCCATTCGACGCCGCCCAGATAATCGCAATCTGTTTTTCGACATCCATCGGCACGTACTGGGGTTGTTTGAGGATTTCGGTCAAACGCTGCCCGCGTGCCAACTGGCGTTGCGTCGCCGCATCCAGGTCAGAACCAAACTGCGCAAACGCAGCGAGTTCACGGAATTGCGCCAGTTCCAGTCGGAGCGTACCGGCAACCTGCTTCATCGCTTTGACTTGCGCGTTTCCGCCCACGCGGCTGACGGAGTTTCCGACGTTGATGGCCGGACGAATGCCGGAGTTGAACAAGTCGGATTCCAGGAAGATCTGGCCGTCGGTGATTGAAATCACGTTCGTCGGAATGTACGCGGAAATGTCGCCTGCCTGGGTTTCAATCACGGGCAAAGCCGTCAAGCTGCCGCCACCGCGCGCGTCGCTGTATTTCGCGGCGCGTTCCAGCAAGCGCGAGTGCAGGTAGAAAACGTCGCCCGGATAGGCTTCGCGTCCTGGCGGACGGCGCAACAACAAGCTGATTTCGCGATAGGCCGCAGCGTGTTTCGACAAATCGTCGTAAACGCACAGCACAGCTTTGCCGCGATCCATAAAGTATTCGCCGATGGCGCATCCGGCATAAGGAGCCAGATATTGCATTGCAGCCGGTTCGGACGCCGAAGAAGCAACGATGATCGTGTAGCTCATTGCGTCGTAGCGTTCCAGGGTGGCCTGCACCTGTGCGACGGTCGAAGCTTTCTGGCCGATGGCCACGTAAACGCAAACCACGTCTTTGCCGCGTTGGTTGATGATCGTGTCCAGCGCGACGGCGGTTTTGCCCGTCTGGCGGTCGCCGATGATCAATTCACGCTGGCCGCGTCCGATGGGAACCATGCCGTCTACTGATTTCAAACCGGTTTGCATCGGTTCTTTCACCGGCTGGCGATCCACAATGCCGGGAGCGATGCGCTCAATCGGCATAAAATCGTTGGTGACAATCGGGCCTTTGCCGTCCGTCGGCTGTCCCAGCGCGTTGACCACGCGGCCCAACATCGCATCGCCTGCGGGGACTTCGATAATGCGCTTGGTGCGTTTGACGATGTCGCCTTCTTTGATCGCTTGATAATCGCCGAGCAACACCGCGCCGACCTTGTCTTCTTCCAGGTTCAACGCCAATCCGGCTGCGCCTTTGTCGAATTCCAACAATTCACCGGCCATCACTTTTTCCAGGCCGTGAATTTCGGCGATTCCGTCGCCCACTTTGATCACTGTGCCGACCTCGGCAATGCTTACACCGGCGTCGAAGTTTTCGATCTGCTGCCGGATGATTTTACTGATTTCATCTGCTCTGATTTCGTTTGCCATAACTTTGCTCCGTAGTGGTGTCGCTTTAAGCGTTCAACAACCGCTTTTTCATCTGCGCCAATTGCGTTTTGATTGAACCGTCGTAAACCAGACTGCCAATGCGCGTGACGACTCCGCCGATAATTGCCGGATCCGTGCGGAATTGCAGCCGCACCTGTTTGCCTGTCGCGGCTTTCAGCTTGTCGGCCAGCATCGTTTCTTCCTGCTGAGAAATTTCGCGCGCCGTGGTGATTTCCGCCGACACAATATTCGTCCGCGAATCCAGCTCACGCATCAGCACTTTCAGGATTTGATCCAGATTGTGCAGCCGCGAATTATCCACCAGCAGACGCAGAAAGTTGCTGGAAGTCGGTCGCAACTGTATTTTGGCCAGCAGCTCACCGAGCACGTTGCGTTTGCGTTCGGTCGAAATCACCGGACTGGCAAACACATCGCGCAACTGTTCGTGCCCATTCATCAAAGCGGAAAACCCGCTCAAATCGGCCACGACTTCATTCATTTCGCCGCGCTCTGTGATGACATCGGCCAGTGCGCGCGCATAACGATTGGCAATTGTGGTTACGCTCATAACTTAATTGATAGTTGATAATTGAAAAATGGGTGTTCTGCGTTCTGCGAACACTGGGTAATTATCCATTGCCAATTATCAATTGATCCTGCTCATTTCTTCGCCCATTCGCTGAAGCAGCTTCGCATCGTCTTCGGGCTTTAATTCCTTGCGAATCATCTGTTCGGCCAGATCAACCGCTTTGGTGGCGGCAAATTCGCGCAGTTCAGACATCGCAATCTGCTTGGCGGATTCAATTTCACGCTGTGAACTGATCTTCAGCTTTTCAATATCACGCTTGGCTTCCGCTTCCAGCCGTTCCTTCTCCGCCTGCGCTTCACGCTGCGCCTGCGCTTTGATTTCGGCGATTTCGGAATCCAGCCGATTTAAGCGGGCATCAAGCTCGGCCATTTTCGACGCGGCAAGGTCTTTTTCTTTTGCCGCTTGTTGCAAGGTCGCGCGAACTTCGGCCAGACGAGTGGCAAAAAACTCTTTCGCCGGTTTTTTCAACAACCAGATCAGTAAACCAAGAAAGATGGTCAGGTTGACCAGTTTCGACAGCGCAGCCATTCCAGCGCCTGCCAACAACAAAGCCGGTTGAAATTCTGTGATAAAGGCCGGAACCAGAAGTGCGAATGAAACGAATTGGTTGGAATTTGTCATAGCGGCTTAGTTTCCTCCGCCACTGACCGGGCGATGCAGAATCTGAGAAGAAATAACGGCAGCCATCGCGCGGGCTTCGCCTTCCAGACTGTTTTTTGCGTCGGCGGTTTGTTTGGAGATATCTGCGCGCGCAGCGGCAATCTGCGACGCGGTTTCGCTTTTGACCTGCGCAATCATATCCGCACGCGCGGCTTGTGCATCGCGGCGGTGCGCTTCCATAAATTGGTACGCTTCGGCGCGAGCACCCTGAATTTGCTGCTCGTATCCGTTTAAGCGCTGTTCGTACTGGGCCAGCAATTGTTTGGCTTCCGCCATACGACCGGCTCCCAGATGATTGCGCTCGTCCAACACCTGATTAATGGGTTTGAACAGCGTGCGGTTCAGAATGAAAATCAGCAAAAGGATGGAAATGAAGATAACTAAAAACGATCCATCAATGCTCAGGACACTGCCTGCCAAGGCTAAGACGATCACGCGGATTCGCCACTCCTCTCAGAAAAGATGTGCTGCACAGCCAGCTATGGTGATAATTACTGCGGGAATTTAAGTGCGGATAAGTAGCACACGATTTCACAAGGTGTCAACGTACCCTGATGGCGCTCAGATGTGCCACGCTGCAAACAAACGCATTTAGCTCGCTTGCAGTCGCGTTTTTTTGCGTGGTGATGAGCCAGGATGAAGACTAACCAGTTCCAGTTTTGTTCCAGCTTGTGTTCCAGTGATCGGCTTGCATTTTCCGTCTGATCTTGCAGGCCGCTCACCTTTCGGGATGGTCGAACGTTGGAGCGTTCAAGTCCCTACCACCAACCGCGAGAGAAGCGCGAATGATGGCTGATAAAATCCTACCACAAAATTTCAGCTTTCTTCC
>CAYLJQ010000475.1:0-5713 GCA_964383955.1 uncultured Heliomicrobium sp.
CTAACCCCGCCAAAACTGAAACCGGAAACTCGTCATCCTTCACCTTGCTGGATGCTGTCATTGTCGGCGGCTTGCTGCTGTGGGGATCAATCTTTCTGCTGCGGATGGCTTACTTGCGAATCTGGTACAGCACGCCGATCTGCATTGCCTGGCTGAGCGCGATTTATCTTTACGTCAAACAGCGGTTCGACGTGAAGATTCCGATTACTTTGTTTGCGCTGGTTTATGCGTCAGTGGCGCTGGATGGACTGGGCAATCTGTTCGACTGGTACAGCACCAAATACAAATATTTTCAGTATGACGAATTCACGCACACGGCAATTCCGGCGCTGACGGCTCCGGTGATTGTCTGGCTGCTCAACGAAGGATTGAAGCGGTTCGGATACCCGCTGCCGCTGTGGGCTGTGACGTTTTTCGCCATCACGACAATGTTCACAATTTCCGGATTTTACGAAGTCATTGAGCTGTGGGATGACAAGTATTTCTGGCCTCAGCCGGGCATGCGCATTCACGGTGCATATGACACCGCCAACGACCTGCAATGCGATCTGATTGGAATGGTCATCGGAGGCATTGCCGCGTTTGTTTTTTTGCGGCGGCAAGAAAGACTTGCTTCAGACCTTGACCGTTGAAGGCATTTGCAGATATACCGGCTCCGCTGCGTCGAACTGTAGCTCTTCAGTCAGTCTTGCTTCCAGCGATTTTTCGGTTTGCCAGCCGGTTTAGCCATGTGTGGTCCGACGTTAGGGAATCAAAAACAATTGGCTCCTGCCGCAAACTGTAAGTCATCGGCTGATAGGCGCGGTGTAGAACAGGTTTGAGAACGGAATCAGGAGCGATGATTTATGAGCCTTCTCCGCGACAAAATTCTGGCCAGAATGTACCTGCATGTGTTGAACACTCCGAGCGACTGGGACATGAACCATCATCAGCTTTTTACAATGCTGCAACGTCGCGTCGGGGACAACCAGATTGCCATTGACCATCTTACCGACACCTTGTTTCAGACGACGGTTCAGGAATTACTGGATCATCACTATCTGGAAAAGACCAATTCGCACGGAACGATTCATTTGCATCTGACCGAAAAAGGAAAGAGCAAGGCCCGCGCGTGGTTAAGCAATAACCTTGGAGTTCCGCCAGCCCCACGCGCCCGTGTGCGCGCTGTTTCTGCGCCGGTTTCCACCGGGCAGGAAGCAGGAGGGATTGGGTGCGGCGTTGTTCTGGTGATCGCAGCCGTGATTGCAGCCGGTTTCATCATTTATGTTCTGAAAGATCCGGCTTTGAAACCCGCGTTGTTTTGCACAAGCTCCGATTACAAGAAAAACGTGCGAATCGTGACCGAGCGGGAAGAAGCCTGGCGTAAAGAAGTGGGTTTCAATGCTTCTGAGATAAGCAATCTTCCGCCAAATACGGACCTGCAAATTGTTGATGGACCGAAATCTCTGGATGGTGTTTGTTGGTGGAAAGTGCGGATCTATGTGCCCCAATCAAGCGGCGCATGGCAGGCAGAAGGCTGGTTGTCGGAACATAACAAAGCCGGCCAGCCGGTCTTCAAAAAACGTCAGTAGCAGCAGGTGGCGCCAAGCTGCCGATGTTTGTTTACATCAGCCGCTCGATTTCTTCTTTTGGCTCAACGATCACAGTCTTAAACGAAGCCAGCCGAACTTGGCCCGGCGCAAAGCCCTTCGGTTTCGTGACAAATTTCTTTTCGCAGTAGTTGACCGCGACTTTGGCGTTGGCGCGCGCCGAACTGAATTTGGCGGCAAGCTGTGCGGCTTCGGCGATGGCGCGGGGCGGGACTTCTTTGCGCTGCAAATTCCTGAGCACGACGTGCGAGCCGGGATAATCCGCCGCGTGAAACCACAAGTCGTAAGATTTGGCGACGCGCAGTGTCAGGTTGTCGTTGTCGCGGTCGGTGCGTCCAACCAGGATTTCGTATCCGTCGGTAGAACGATACCGGCGCACGCCGCTGATTTTTTCTTCCTTCGGTTTTTTGCCGGGCTGCGTTTTCGGCTTCGCCGGTTTGGGCGAAGGCGGGCTGAATGCTTCCAGCAACGGCTTCAAGTCTTCGGCGCGGGTCACTTCAGAAACTCGCGCCAGTTTGGTTTCAAGCTGTACAACTTCCTTTTTTACTTCGGGCAAGCGTGCGCTGATTGCTGCCTGGCCGTTTTTGGCTTTGCGCGCCAGTTTGAAATAGTGCTCGGCGGCGTCTTGGGCGTTGGTTTTGTCGGCGGCTGGAATGGTGATGGTCGCCTGGGCTTCGTCGTAAAAATCCGTGACGGCAAATCCGCTGTCGGCTTTTTTCGCCTGATGCAAATTCGCCAGCAGCAATTCTCCCCAACGCTGATGTTTTTCGCCGCTGGCAAATCCGGCAAGCTCGCGCTCCAAATTGGCCAGCAACGTTCGCTGCTTTTTGAGCTTTGCGCTGAGTTGGGAAACCAGCTTTTGCTTTCCAGTCTGAAACCGGCGGCGGTCTTCCAATACGGTGAAGTACTGATCCGCGGCTTCATTGATTGAAGTAAACGGCGTTTGCTCCAGCGCGAACAGATGACGAAGCTCGATTGGCGAAAGCGTCAGGCTGAATTCATCACGGCCAATTTCCTGTTTCAGCGCTTCAATCGCAGGCGCAGAGTAAATTGCCGGAAGGGGATTGGACTCAAACAAATCCGCCAACAGGTTTTGCAGCGCCAATTCCGGTTCGGAAAACTGAGCGCGGTACGCCAGTTCGCGCGCGTAAGCCGGCGAAAACCCGATGAAGTGTTTTTGCGCGGCGGTGGCGATGCTGCCATCACTTTCGGCAATCAAATCATAAAGTTGTGCGGCTGAGCATTGAAACGGATCAAGTTTGTCTGCGGGCGGCGGCGGTTCGCAATAACTGGCAGTTTCTCCCACGAAGACACTCGAAGATTCACGAAGGGGAACAAGATTGTTTTTGTCTTTCTTCGTGTTTTCTTCGTGTGGCTTCGTGGGAGATTTCCTCTCTTCAGCCTCGCGTAATCGCGCCAGCACCTGGTTGTTTTCAGTCAGCAAAACATTCGCTGTGCGTCCAGTCAGCAAAACAATCAGCTTGCGACGTTTGATCTGGTTGTCATCGTCTTCAGCTTCAAGCTCGAAATTGACGACACGGTCATAGCCCAAACTTTCCATTGCCAGCAGCCTGGCGCTGCCCAGATATTTTTTCGCCAGCGCGACAAAGCCAGTGTCTGTGCGTGGTTCGTCGCTAAGCTGTTTCGGTTGCCGCGAAGTCAAATACAAGGCCAGCCGCGCCGGGTCGGTCGAAATCACCAGCCAACGGCCATCGCGCAAACGGAAATCCAGCGCGACGTCCGTGGTGTTGAGTTGAACGATTTTGCCAAGTCTATGACTGGCGAGCAGCGGCTCAAGCTCTTTGACAATGGCTTGGAGCAGGAAAAGGTCCATTGGATTTCGCGGGTGAGTTGACGCTCAGTTCGACTTCACTCTTTCAAGCAACATCGTACCGGAGATCATATCGGGCAGGCTTCGGTGCTGCGGGTTCGACTGGATAATCAGAAAGTTGATTGGCGGAACGAATGAAACGACCGTTGCGGCAAAGGCGCGCAAGAGTTTTTGCGCAAAACTGACCGGCTTTTCTCTATTTGTGGCATTGACCAAACGCAGCCTGAGAAATGCCATCCCGGTCGTTCGATTGGCGATAGTTAGCGTCAGCAATTGGTAGCAAAATATCAGCGCCGCCAGCAATAAAACCATCATTGCAAAAGATTCGTAACCGACCGAAGTGTTCAAAACTGCATAAGGTCCAAAAATCGGAAGATACGCTATCTCCACAATTACGAAATCACATGCTCCGGCGAGTGTGCGTTCCCCCATGGTCGCTTTGCGCGGTTTCAGCGATTGCGCTGTTCCGGCTGCAAAACTGGTCAGGTCGCTGACGGAAGGCGCCAAACCTATGACCTGCGTTTCGACGTGATTGCGCGGCGGTTGCACCAGCGAACCCGATGGGGTTCGTTGCGGCAAGGGTTGCGAAGGCGATTGCTGATGCAGCGGTGCAGAAGGTTTTTTGATTTCGCCCGTTGTCCTGATTTTCTGTAAGGGAGGAAGCGCACCCGAACCGGTTTTGGATGTTAGCGCGGTCAGCGAGCCTGAACCCGTTTTCGACGTCGGAACGGTCAGCGAACCTGAACCGGGTTTCGTTTCAGCAATCGTTGCTGGTTTTACTTCGATGCGTGTTTCAGCCGGTGATGGCGGCGTTTGTGAAGGCTCAGATCTAAGCGCCGATTCTGTTCTGTTTACAGGCTGCGCCAAAGGTTTTCTTGCCAGAAGCGGATTGGTTGATGTCGTGCTGCGCGGCAAGGGTTTGGAATCCGGTTTCGGCTGCACACGCTGAAACGGATTCGTATCCACTTTGTTTTCGGCTCGCGGCTCGGCTTCCTGCCGTTGTTGCTGTGCTGTTTCTGGTTTGGCTTCGCTTTGTTCGGGCGCGGGTTGAGACGGCGTCAGGTGTTGTGACCAGCGAATTCGTTTCAGCGCCGATTCAACTATTGGATTTGGATCAAGCTCTGCTTCGTCCGGTTGTTCGCCTGCTTCAGACGTTGGCTGCGTGCGTCGCTCGCGCACTTCTTTAACCTTGTCTTTCAACTGCGCGCGCCAGGCGGGAAATTGCACCAAGCCGGAATCTTCTTCTGACGAAGAAGCCGCGGCAGACGATTTCGCGGACGATCTTGGAATTGCCACCTGGGCCATTCGTGGTTTCGATTCGAAAGGAACGGAAGGTCTTGCCAGCGTGCTTGACGGTCTTGATTCAATTGATTTGGACGATGCGGCTGGCAGCGGTTCTGCCTCGGGTTTCGGGGAAATCCTTGGCGAAGGCAACGGCGAAATGCTGCGGGTTGCGGGGGCGGCAGATTTTGTGTTGCTGTGACGCGCGCGCCATTGCCCAACGCGGCCTTGCGTGATGTTGTGATTGCATTGCCGGCAAACTACTGATGCCCCGACAAGCTCGTTACCGCAGTTTTCGCACTTCATGGTTGTAACGACTCAATCTGCAATTTGCAGATTTTTTTGTGGCCAATTGCGCCTAAATGCTTGATTGCCTTGCGCGAAAGCGGCGCGATAGTAGCAAATGGCTTTCAGTACGGCAAGAAATTGGGCGCACTCAAATTGCCCGACTGACATTCCCTGGGCAGTCACTTATAATCCCCGCCGCTTTTCATCACAATCACAAGGATAATTTGGAATGCGGCGTGAAGCGCCGCTTTCGTATGCGCCAGTGATAGGCGGCTTCCGGGAGACTTGGAAAAGTGTCGCTTCACGACGCACTCCAAAATAAACGTCATGATCGAAGACAAACTACAACGACTGAAAGAAAAAAATGCGGCGGCTGAAGCTGGCGGCGGGGCAGAGCGTACAGCCCGCCAACACGCCGAAGGCAAAATGACTGCGCGCGAACGCGTCGAGTTTTTGCTGGACGACGGATCGTTCGAAGAATTCGACAAACTGGTGACGCATCGCTGCCAGGACTTTGGAATGGAAACGCAGCAAATTCCCGGCGATGGGTTTGTCACCGGCCATGGCTTGATTGACGGACGCGAAGTTTTCGTTTTCGCCCAGGACTTCACAGTCTTTGGCGGATCGCTGTCGGAAACCAACGCCCAAAAAGTTTGCAAGATCATGGATATGGCGATGAAAGTCGGCGTGCCTGTGATTGGCCTGAACGATTCCGGCGGCGCGC
>CAYLJQ010000476.1:0-5709 GCA_964383955.1 uncultured Heliomicrobium sp.
TCCCGATAACGTCAGCGCGTGCAGGTTGTGTCCGTGATTGAACGCTCCTGCCGAACTGGCCGCATTCGGATTGAAGTTGATTGCCGATCCAAGAACCCCGATGTCCGTCCCTTGGCTATAAACTTTCAGCCAGCCGGTGCGACCAGCGGGGACAAAAGTTTCGAAGCGTGGAGTGATACGCGGGAAGTTGTTCGAGATCGAGTTGCGCAATTGGCAGTTTCCGGTGATGGAAAAGCTCAAGGCATTTTCAGCATCGTTGTAAAAGATGCCGAACAATGTGCCCAGTGATGAAGCGCCAATCCCCAAATTGCCGCCGATGCGGTTCAGGATCAGCAAGGTGTCGTTTCCGTCTGCGCGCGAACCGATGTTATCCAGCGCCAGCGTGCGTGGGACACGGTTGTAGCTGACACCGTCAAACGTGATTGCCGCAGTCGAGGAAGTTGCATCACAGACGGGCAAACCGCCAACCAGGCCTGCAAATGCAACCGCACCCAGGTTGGCTTCATGGCCAGTGGCAAACTTCACGTATTCATCTCCGATCAAGCAGTTTGACGTCACTGGGCATCCAAGCTGATTGACGACCACTGCGACCAAATAGCCCGTCGTCCCAGGGTCAAGATCGGAGGCCAGGAAACTGGCAGTCTGGTTTGCCGTCAGGCACAGGTAGCTGTCGGCCACGGCGCAACTTTCGGCCACAAAGAATAAATGAACGAAAGCGTCACGCGATGGATTGGAATTGGTGATGTTGATGCGGGTGTTTTGCGTGGTGCTGCTGGTCGCTCCTGAAGTGTAGATGTTGTAAATCAGCACCGAACCTGCCTTTTGATCACTCATCTCTGACTCGAAGGGATACCCTGATCCGGGGCCTTTGGGCTGACAAGTTGTGGTGATGCAGGCCTGCAAGTTTCCTTGAACCGGCATGCCCAAATCAGCCGTCACGGTTGCGCAAAGGGTGGTTCCGGCTGGTACGAGGGCAATTTGTGTCGTGAAGTTAAAGGTTACGGCCTGATTGTTGGCCAACGTGCCTGCCCAGCTTATTGTCGAAGCATTTACCACGTTGCAGGTGCCAACATTCGCAGTGCAAGTGTTAGGCACCGCCGTTAAACCCGCTGGTAGCGTGACGGTTGCCGTTGAATTTGCCGCTGCTCCCGTGGTGTTGGTGATTGAAACAGTTCCAGTGACCGTATCGCCGGGCCCAGCGCAGCCGCCATTCACGTCTAGAAGGGCAACCGAACCCGGAACACGCATCACATTTACTGTGAACGGGCAGCTTACAGGTGCAGCGCCAGCCGCCGTGCAGGTGACGGTTGTCGTGCCTACAGGGAAACTTCCACCCGATGGAGGCACGCAGGTTACTGTGCCGCACGTTCCTGTCGTGGTGGGTGCGGGATATGTTACAACAGTCGATGAACCAAATGTTTTTACCGTAATGTTTGCCGGGCAAGTCAGAGAGCAGGTTTGTTGGCCGCAACCATTTGTTGTCTCGAATTCCAATGACCACGTGGCAAGTGTTCCTGAATCACCTTCCACCTCGTCAACGATTGTCAGGGTCCAAACGCCATTTGGATTTTCGCCCTGGAAAGCCGCGAGTGCTTCTTCCGGCACCAGGGTAAACGCGGTGACTCCATCAGTGAAGGTAAAGTCTGTCACGGGTATGCCCGCCTCATCTTCCCAGCCTGTGCCATTAAAGACATTGTCATTACTGCCGCCATTATTCGTTGTGATCGTCACCACCGTTCCGGCAGGAGAAGTCAATGTAATGGCCAAATCTTCTGCGTACGTGTGCTGGATAAAGGTTCCCAAGTCCACTTCATTAATAATGGAAGGAGCTCCTGCAATGGTCAGGGTGGATATTGTGGTTGCCTGGTCAAGAATGGGGACGTTCTTGATGTTGTTTTGGCCTACCAGCGTAATCGGAGGCGCAGCAGCTAGTGCGCTTACTTGCAGTGACCAATTGTTGAGTGTTCCGGTATCACCCAGGGCGTCGTCATTAATTTGCAATGTCCAAACGCCATTTGGATTTTCACCGTGGAATGCCGCAAGAGCCTCTTCAACAACAAGTGGACTCGCAAGCACGTTATTGGCAAAAACAAAATCCGTCACAGGCGTTCCTGCCTGATCGTCCCAAACCGTTCCCGCAAAAACATTGGCATTTCCGGCTCCATTGTCAGTTGTGATTGTGACGATGGTCCCGGCAGGAGAGGTCAAAATAATGTCTAAATCGCCAGCAAATGTATGCGTGATGTTGGTGAACAAGTTCAGATCCCACAAATATGGATTAGCCCCGGCAACCGTAATTGTGGTGGAAAATGTGTTTAGATCAGTGATTGGAGTAGGCGTATTGTTGGCGGCATTGACCGTTGTCATTACACATCCGGGCGGTGCTGCAGGAATCACGCCTGTCACGGCACCCGTTTGTCCTGGGGACGGCCTGCCTTCCTTGGACGGCAAATCACCGCCTAAACTGGCGGAAATTTGCTTCAATTCAGCCCGGGCAGCATCCACTGCTGATTGTTGGCCAGGCTGTTTTTTCAGCCGGGCGATGTCTGCTAGAAGAACTTTCATTCGGGCGTACTTTTCGGCTTTGGTTTGTTGTTGGACTGCCGCAAAGGATTTGGCGGCAGCATTGGCTTTTGTTGTTGTCATTGCGCTGCTGAAAGCAGAGCGCACGGCTTTTGAAGAATTTGCAAGCAACGTTGGTGATTGCCAGCCAGCGACGGCTAATAAAATCGCCGAAATCGAAATCACCAGCGCTAAACGTGTGTGTTTGCGTGATTTGCGCATCCTTGTTTCCTCCACAAAATTGATTTTCAAGAGAGTCTGGGGGAAACACACTCTCCAACATAGAAATTAGCCAGATGGGCTAATTGGCCGCAGGTTCGTAAGAGGGCATAAACTTACGAACCATCCATCGCAGATAGTTATGGCAGTAAAAATAAATTCGGAAGTTGAAGTTCGGACTAAACTTCAGAGTTACACAGAATCAGGGGCGTCTTGCGTTTTTTAAGCTAGTGATCCAGAAGCTCAGCCGTTTAATTCATGAGGTGGCTTTACTTCAAAAACGTTGAGGCAGATCAGCCAGCGGGCGCAGTATATGTCGAGTACACTTTCTCGTCAATTTGTAGGAGGGTTTTGTAGGAATAATGGAGCAGAGTCGCTTCCCACTCCGGGCCGACTCTGCTCCGCAAGTTTATAGACAATCAACAACTCGGTGGGAAGACAGGGATGATGTAACTCATCGAGTTGTTAAGCGTCAGGTGGTGCAGGTTATGGCCCTGGTTAAAGGCACCTGCCGAACTTGACGCGTTCGGGTTGAAGTTAATCGCCGCGCCCGTGATTCCGATGGCTCCGGTCTGGTTATAAATCTTCAGCCAGCCGGTTCTGCCTGCCGGGATAAAGGTTTCAAACCTCGGCGTGGTGCGTGGGAAGTTGTTGTTTAATGAGTTTCTCAATTGGCAGCTTCCTGTCACAGAGAAGCTCACGGAGGCTTCCGTGTCGTCGTACAGCAAGCCGAACAATGTTCCCAGGCTGGCAGCGCCGATGCCCAGGTTCCCACCGATGCGATTTAGGATCAGCAGCGTGTCGTTGCCGTCAGCTCTTGCGCCGACGCTGTCCAGAGCCAATGTTGCAGGCGTGCGGTTGTAGTTCACACCGTCAAAGCTGATCGTCGCAGTTGACGAGTTCTGGTCGCAAGCGGGCAAACCACCCGGCAGCGCGGCAAAGGCTTCCGCGGCCAGATTCGACGCGTGGCCCGACGAGAACTTCACGTACTCATCGCCGATCAGGTAGTTGAAGTTGATCGGACAGCCTTGCGCATCCACTGCCACGGCGACGATGTAACCGGTTGTGCCCGGATCCAGATCCGAAGCCAGGAAGCTGGCCGTCTGATTGCCCGTCAGGCAGATGAAGTTGTCGGCCACCGCACAGCCTTCGGACACAAAGAACATGTGGACATACGCTGGCAGCACCAAATGTGAATTGGTGATGTTGATGCGCGTGTTCTGCGTGTTCGCATTGGTCGAGCCCGAAGTGTAGATGTTGTAGATCAGCACCGAGCCTGCTTTCTGATCGCTTGCTTCGGCCCTGGCCGGGAACGGACCTCCTGGCCCAGCCACCGGACAATCCACCACATCGCAGACAGAGAACGCAAACGGAGGTCCTCCGTTGAACGTGACAGAGTTGTTTGTGCAAACTTGCGCGCCGCTCGGAGCCAAATCGTTGACTTGCGTCAGATAACTGATTGTCACTGTTTGTCCGGGCGACAGCGTTCCGTTGTACGTCAGGTTGCCGTTGGTCACCGAGCAGGTGCCTACGTTTGGAGCCACGGTGCAGGAGCCGGGAACTCCAACCAGATTGGTGAAGGTGGTTGTGTCAGCGACGGTTTGATTGACGTTGCCGTTATTGCTGATGACCAGCGTCGCGCTGACCGTGTTGCCTGGTCCGGTGCAAGCCAGCGGATCACTGAGCGAACCGGAAACTCGGTTGACCGTTACACGGAAGGCGCAAGTCTGGTTGCCGATGCTGCTGGCGCAACTGACCGTCGTTACGCCTACGTTGAAGCTAGAGCCGGAAGCGGGCGTGCAGGTGATCGTTCCGCAATTGCCATTCGCCGTCGGCAGCGTGTAATTCACCGTCGTCGAATTGCCTGTCGTGCCGACGAAAATATCCGTCGGGCACGTGATACTGGTGCAAGTAATGACGGTCACAGTGAATGAACAGGTTGCTGTGCGGCTGACTGCATCGGTCGCCGTGCAGTTAACCGTTGTCGTTCCCAGCGGGAAGACTGAACCGGAAGCGGGAACACAAGCTGTTGTCACTCCGGGGCAATTGTCTGTCGCAGTCGGAGCGGGATACGTCACCGCAACGGGGCCGCCCAAACTGGTGGCAGTCTGGTTTGTCGGACACGTGATGGTTGGGTTCTGATTATCCGTGACCGTCACCGTGAATGTGCAGGTCGCAGTGTTGCTGGAAGCATCTGTCGCCGTGCAGGTTACGGTCGTGACGCCTTTCTGGAAAGTCGACCCCGAAGCCGGAACACAAGCCGCCGTCGCTCCCGGGCAGTTGTCTGTCGGCGTAGGCGTCGTGAACGTTGCCACCGCTGAGCACAAGCCAGGGGCAGTATTCAGCGCTATATTCGCCGGACAGGTGATCGCCGGATTCTGGTTGTCGTTGACCGTCACCGTGAAGGTGCAGGCCGTCGTGTTGCTGGAAGCATCCGTTGCCGTACAGGTGACGGTGGTGACGCCTTTCTGGAAGGTCGAACCCGATGCCGGAACGCAAGCTGCCGTTGCTCCCGGACAGTTGTCTGTCGGCGTCGGCGTTGCGTACGTCGCCACCGCTGTGCAAATTCCAGCAGCCGTATTCAATGTGATATTTGCCGGACACGTGATTGCAGGCGGAATGTTGTCATTGACCGTCACTGTGAAGGTGCAGGACGCAGTATTTAGCGAAGCATCCGTTGCCGTGCAGGTGACGGTCGTTGTGCCTTTGGCAAAACTGCTTCCCGAAGCAGGCACGCAGGCAACAGTCGCCCCAGAGCAATTATCGGAAGGCGTCGGCGTTGTGTAAGTCACATTCGCCGCGCAGGTTCCTGCTGTCGTATTGGTCGTGATGTTGGCGGGACAGGTAATCGTCGGAGCTTGGGTGTCGTTGATCGTGACGGTGAAGGTGCAGGTTCCGGTGTTATTGGAAGCGTCGGTCGCGGTGCAG
>CAYLJQ010000477.1:0-5705 GCA_964383955.1 uncultured Heliomicrobium sp.
CAGGCGCAATCCAATCAAGTTTTTATCCCGAATTGCCGAAGAGTATGGCGATATTGTTTATTTCAAGCTTGGTCCGCAGCCGGTTTTTCTGATCAACGATCCTGACCTGATCCGGGATGTGCTGATCACTCACAACAAACAGTTCATGAAGGGCGAAGGCTTGCAGCGCGCCAAGCGTTTGCTTGGCGAAGGCCTGCTGACCAGCGAAGGCGAGTTTCATTTGCGGCAGCGGCGCATGGCGCAACCGGCTTTTCATCGTCAGCGAATCGCTGGTTACGGGTCGACAATGATCGAATATGCCGAACGGCTGAGCAATACCTGGCAATCAGGCGAAGAGCGCGACATTGCGCGCGACATGATGCGTCTGACGCTGGCGATTGCGGGAAAAACGCTTTTCGATGCCGATGTGGAAACCGAAGCCGACGAAATCGGCGACGCGCTAAGCGATGCAATGGAGATGTTCAACTATCTGACTTTGCCGTTTTTCAACATTTTAGAGAAGTTGCCGATCCCGGCGATGAGGCGCTTCAAGGTAGCACGCGTGCGACTGGATGAAACCATTTACCGGATCATTCGCGAGCGGCGAGAGAGTGGCGAGGATCGCGGAGATTTGCTTTCGATGCTGATCCAGGCACGCGATACGGAAGGCGACGGCACTGGGATGACGGACGAACAGCTTCGCGACGAAGCCATGACGATCTTTCTGGCCGGACACGAAACCACCGCAAACGCGTTGACTTGGACTTGGTATCTGCTCTCACAAAATCCCGAAGCCGAAGCGAAACTTCACACTGAAATTGATGAAGTGCTTGGCGGCCATACGGCAACAGCGGAAGATTATCCGCGCCTGAAATACACGGAAATGGTTTTTGCCGAAGCCATGCGAATGTATCCGCCCGCCTGGCTGATTGGCCGCCGGGCGTTGAACGATTACAAATTCAATAGCTATCACGTGCCGGATCGCTCAATCGTTTTGATGAGCCAGTACATCATGCACCACAATCCAAAATATTTTCCTGATCCGGATCGCTTTGATCCCGAACGCTGGACGCCCGAAGCTCGTGAAGTCAGGCCGAAGTTTAGCTATTTTCCTTTTGGTGGAGGCCCGCGTTTGTGCATCGGCGAAAGCTTTGCGTGGATGGAAGGCGTCCTGGTGATGGCAACGCTGGCTCAAAGATGGCGCATGCGGCTCAGTCCGGGCCATCCGGTTGAAAAGCAACCGATCGTAACTTTGCGGCCCAAGCACGGAATGAAGATGAATCTGGAACGGCGGTAGAAGGCTTATGGATCAATTTCTTTTTGTCTTGCTGCTTTTGCTGGCGGCGATGGTGGTGATCATCGCTTTGATATACCGGTACGCATGGATGAAGGCGCGAATTCCCGTGTTGGTTCAGCGCGAATTCAACCAGTGGAAAGGCGCTGCCGAATTTGAAATGCAGGAACGGATTCGCGCGCGAGTGGAAGAGTGGCGCGACCGCGAAACAGATACGATTCTGGCCGAAGCCCAGCGAGACTCCTTGGTTGAAGCCCACAAGCTGTTCAAGGAGTGGTGCGAAGACGAGCTGGAAGCTGTGCGCAAAGAACAACGGGAACTGGCTTTGCGCGAAGCCCGAAATAAATTGTCGGAATGGATGCTGGACCACGAAAAAAACATTCGCCAGGACGCCGTTCAGCGCAGCCAAGCCATCACAACAGGAAAGATCGTCGAACATCTGGTTCCTTACCTGCCCAACTTTAACTACAACCCGAAAGACGCGCGCTTCATCGGCAGCCCCGTGGATTTTGTTGTTTTCGACGGTATGAGCGATGACGAAGACGACCAGCTAAGCATTGTCTTTGTCGAAGTCAAAACCGGCATGTCCATGCTGACCCGCCGCGAACGAATGGTGCGCGACGCCATTAAAGCCGGTCGAGTCAAATGGGTGGAATGGCACGCCAGCAACGAACTGCAACAAACTGCGCCGGGAATGTTTGAGTGACTGAGCTAGTCTTGTTCAAATGCGTAAACGATGTGTTGGTAGCCTCGCCAGAAAAGTTCCTTTTCAATCTTCAATCCGTTACGCTCGGCAACTCGGCGGGATGACAAATTTTCCGGGCGAATCATTGAAATAATCCTGCGCGCATTCATCTGGTGGAAAGCGTAGTTCATGCAGCCGCGAGCCGCTTCGGCGGCAAAGCCTTGTCCCCAAAATCTTTTGTTGAAGTGGTATCCGACCTCAAGTTCTTGAACGTCGTCCACTTCCTGAATGACCAAACCGCAATCCCCGACAAACACACTGTCGGCTTTCAAAATCACTGCCCAAATCCCGTGGCCGAAGTCTTCGTATCGTTTCAGGTTTCGGTCAATCCATTCGCTCATTTCCTGCCGGTTCAGCGTCTTGGGGAATAGGCTCATCGTTTCGGCATCGCCCCAGATTTTCAGCAATTCGTCTAAATCGTCGTGCGTGATTCGGCGCATAATCAGCCGTTCAGTTTCCAGAATGAGTTCGTTCATCGTTCGTTTTCCTGATTGAAATTTGGCGCAAACGGTAGCAAGTTTTTCTTTGGTTGGCGACGGTGTACGAAAGTTTTTCTTTCCGGGCGGGTTCTGCTACAAATTCGCTCAACCGAGCAATAAACCTTTCGAGAACCGGAGACCCAAATGAAGAAACCCAGAAAGACAGGTGAGCCGATCAAGCGGCGTGAAATGGTAAAACGCACTGCGGCTGGCGTAGGTGCTGCAATTGTTTTGTCCGAACCTCACAGTATACGCACGGAAGCTGCGACAACCTTTTCCGGCTTGGCCGCAGAATATGACAAATACGATGGATTGGGATTGGCGGAACTGATTGCCAAGAAGCAGATAACGCCTACGGAATTACTCAGTGCTGTTCGCCTGCGGGTAGAAGCTCTCAATCCAAAGCTGAACGCATTCTGCGATTTGTTTTTCGACAAAGCCGAAGCTCAGATCAAAGCTGGATTAAGCGGAACCTTCAAAGGCGTGCCGTTCGCGCTGAAAGATATTGGCATTCATTTGGCCGGCAGACCGACCACGAGTGGCAGTCGTTTATTCAAAGATTACGTGCCGGATTACGACAGCACGTTGACGTCGCGCTACAAACAAGCTGGGTTGGTCATTTTCGGCAAAACCGCTACGCCGGAATTTGGCGGAACGACGACCACGGAATCTTTGTTATTTGGCCAGACGCACAATCCCTGGAATTTAGAACGGACTTCGGGCGGATCTTCCGGAGGAACAAGCGCAGCAGTTGCCGCGCGAATTTTGCCGATGGCGCATGGAAGCGATGGCGGAGGTTCGATTCGCATTCCGGCTTCGTGTTGCGGGCTATTTGGGTTTAAGCCGACGCGAGGCCGCACGCCTTTGGGGCCTTCGCAATTTGAAGGCTGGAATGGATGCTCCCACCATCACGCGTTGACGATTTCCGTGCGCGACAGCGCCGCTTTGCTGGATGCGACTGCGGGAATGGAGCCAGGTGCGCCCTTCTTTTCGCCTGCGCCGGTTCGCCCTTTTTTGAAAGAAGTTGGCATGGCTCCGGGCAAGCTCCGCATCGCGCTGGCTTACGAACCTCCCAATAATTGGCCGCTCGATCCTGAGTGCAAGCAAGCGGTCATGGATGCCGCGAAGCTTTGCGAAAGCCTGGGTCATACAGTCGAAGAAGTTCGATTGCCGGTTGATGTCCCGGCAATGCGCGAATCTTTTTTGACCATCATCAATGTTTCCATGGCCAGAGTTTTGGACGACCGCGCAAAGGCAATTGGACGCGCAGTCACGCAACATGACGTTGAGCTTGTAACGTGGGGAATGGCGCAGAATGGACTGAAAACGGCTGCCGTAGCTTATTCACGTGCCATCGCGAATATCCATCAAGTCGGGTTGACGATGGCCAGGTTTATGCAGAAATACGATGTGGTGCTGAGTCCAACGCTGGCCAAGCCGCCTGTGCCGCTTGGCGTTTTGAGCCTGTCGCCTAAAAGCATCGAAGAGTTCTCAAAAGCCGTCAGCGAGTTTGGGCCTTTCACAGCGCTTTACAACGTGACAGGACAGCCTTCGATGTCTGTGCCGTTGCATTGGACAAAGGACGGATTGCCGGTTGGGGTAATGTTTAGCGGGCGGTTTGGTGAAGACGATTTGCTGTTTCGATTGGCAGGGCAGCTTGAAAAAGCCAACCCCTGGGCCGGACGCAAGCCGAAGATTTGATTGGTATTGAAAAAGAGAAAAGGGAGCAATGCCATTACGGTTCGCCCCCTTTTTGGGTTTCTGGTCTTTTGAGTTGATTACTCAGTCAAATGCAGTCGTAACGGAGGCGGCGGGTTATCAAAGTTCAGCTCTTCGTAAATTTCGCTGAGCGGCAACTCACAATCGAACGAAATCAGCCGGACAGTTGCGTTCAGATCATTGAATTCGCGCAGATTCCACGAAGCGTCATCCTGTTTTACGAAATGGCTGACGTGCGGGCGATGTTGGGCAATCAGCAGATATTCGCGCAGACTGGGAATTGATTTGTAATACGTGAATTTATCGCCGCGGTCGTAAGCTTCTGTCGAAGACGAAAGAACTTCGACGATGATCGAAGGATTAGTCAGAACCTTAACACCGCCAATTTCTTCATATTGAGGAGCGCCGCACAGCCCTGACGAATCACCGTACCGATACGGCGGCATGCTCGGAACTTTGATCCGGGTGTTTGCCAGGAAGATGCGACACTGTTTGCCGCGTAACCTTGATCTCAAATGGAAGTGAAGATTGCCTTCGATCTGATCGTGTTCCGGGCTGACGCCGCTCATATCGAAAATGTCACCGTCCCAATACTCTAGCCGCGCTTCGGAATTTCGATCCTGTTCCAGATATTCTTCCAGCGTGTACTTCAGTTTTGGTTGAGCCGGCATTTGTTTACCTCCTGCATAAATGTAATTCCGGAAGCGACCAATTGTCACTTGGCCGCTTTGGCCGAAGCCATTTGCCGGTTCAAAACCTTCTTCGCTGTCACGTGTTTCAGCAATTCAGCTTTGTTCAAAAAGAAGGTTGATTTGGCTTTGCCCTGGCTGAAAAGCTTTTCGGCTTGATCGTCCCAATGGCCGGAGCTTTGATGGTCGCTTTCGCCCAACGGAATGATCGTGAACGATTGCGGCGTTTTGGTCAGAATCACAATCTGTGTGGATGTCTGTCCGCCCTGACCGACCATTTCTTTTTCAACTTTGGTAAAGCTGATTGCGCGCGGCGTTGCCATGCCTTGATCGCGCAACGTTCCTCCGCCAACCGGATAGGTTTTGCTTCCTCCCTGGCGGCCCACTCGGAAATAACGACCATACGGAACGTTATAAGAGCGAAACTCCGACCACATCCATTTGGCGGCGTTCGTGAGGGCTGTAGTTACGTCTTTATCGGTCATTGCGCTGGGAACTTCGACGGCTTTGCGAAACTCCGGATTTTCAAGCCCCATTTTGAAAGCGTAAAACGCCATTGCTCCTTCAGAGTCGGGAGTGCTATGGCGTTTCCAGTTCCAAATTGAAGAGCAGAGAATTTCCTCAGGTTTTAGACCGTGCGCCTCCGCAAACGTTTTACACGGCTCAAGGATGCGTTTCTGCCAATCTTCGGCTTTGTAAACCTGGGTACTGAAAGCGAGATTGATTGCCTTTTCCGCGCTGACATTGTTCGCCGCGCTCAGTTCTTCCAGCGTCATGGCTGCGCGTTGGTGGCCCGGATT
>CAYLJQ010000478.1:0-5703 GCA_964383955.1 uncultured Heliomicrobium sp.
TTTTCATAAGTTATTGTCTACAAAAATGTTGTCGTTAATTCAATGCCATTGCCCCGTTGGGGCTGAGCGGTTAGGGCAAAAGAATGGGCAGCGTTTCTGCACATAGATACCGCCACACTTTCGCGATGGGAAAACGGCGGCCAGATGATTGGCCCTCAAGCTGACTCTCAGATGCGGCTGATGTATTTCTACTTGCTGGTCAACACGCGCAAACCGGCGCGCTATTCTTACCGCCTGGAATCCGAACTTGCTTATGCTTGAAATCGCTGATAGCTGCGCCGTGATCGTCGCTTAGTCATTGGCACCTATTGCCGAAAACACGAAAGCCGTCACTGTACGCGGCATTCGTGTTTTCATCTGTGGAACAATATTCAGTTGCCTCCGTGTTGCCAGCAGCGGCCATTCGGGCTTGATGTCATTCGTTGGCATCTCCCACCCTTCTTTGTTGAGGCGCTACATTGCACAGGTCGCGCTTTCATGCTCGGCGCGGTATTGACAATCTTACTTTGTCTATTCTCATGCGTCAGGGTTGGGGATGGGAGCGATGGCGAGGAGGGCAGAGACGGCGAAGCTGTGCTGCTAGGTACAGGCGAATTCAAACCAGTGGGAGCTACGATTCTTTCGGCTTGCTCATTTTGGCGCGGTAGTGCTGGCGGTTTTTGATCTCCGGTTTCGGTTCGGGCAATTAGCTTTTTCAACAAAGTACGATGTGAGTCATTGAGTGCGGCCTCCACAGTCCCCACTTGAAATTCAACACTCTGACCATTGGCGATTTTAATCAACGTTTCCCAAGGTACTACTATGCCTAGCTCGTCAATGACACCGCCTGAGTAGTATCGCCCACCTGGAATGTAGGTAGAATCAAGCCACTCCATCTCGCCAAGCTTTAGGCGTACACCGTCAATCAAGAAGATCATAGACCTGTCGCTTTTGAAGATACGGCGCACGGTGTCATCCGCATCTATGTATATCGTGGCATTTTGTGGCCTGCCGGGCGACGTGCCCGGACTCCAAAACGCGGCCTGAAAGATTATGCTGAGGTGCGTCCCTTTAAGGTGCATGGGCGATGTAGCAAATGTCGTCCTGTCTTTGAATTTGTCATACTTCTCCAAGATCGTGATGGGTTCACCGACAGGGCTTATCGTGGTCTCTTTCGGCGTGTTGCTCTCGTATTTCTCCTCAAACTTCTTCCATCCTTCATCGAAATTACTCACCACAGACCAATACCAGTTAAGGACGAAAGGATAATCTTCAGCGTTGAGGTTATAGACGGCTGATTCGGCCCACGGGAAAAAGTTATAATCCTTCCTCGTTGTCTTCACTGTTATCTGCCGGTAGATGACTTTGCCAAAGGATTTCCAGTCATTCACGTCGAAGACTTCAAGGCTTGATCGGGTGAAGTTGAAGTTGTGGTCAGGGCGAACGGTAGAATTGTAAATCACCCTTGTCTTAGTCACTGCCAAGCCGCCAGAGCAATTGTCCATCCCATGCCGATGGCCCACTGGCATTACAAGCGCGTTCTCGCCATCAAGGTTCGTAGCCGCCACGAAGAAAACGTTTCCCCGATAGGTTTTTAGCCTTAGCGCCTTCTTTCCCTCAATTTTAGTTGGCTCATATTTCAGAATCTGCCCAAAGGCAGGAGCTATCAAGGCCACAAGTAAGGTGAGTGTCGCTGCCGTTGTGCGCATAAATTATCCTCTCAAGAAAGGAAGGGTATTGGTTGGATTCTTTCGGGGCGACTATAGCCAGCGGCCAAGATACTACGTCCGACAGTCGCGAAGGGCAAGAAAAGGCCACGCTAATGCTGCCTAATCATGACCGGCCAACGCGGCTGAGATTTTTGCGCGGCTCATGCAATCTGCCCTGATAGCTGGCGGAGTTCGGCAGCAGTCGGAACCGGTTTGCCGCGAAATCGCAGCAGAACCGCAGCGCGGGCTTTGCGGAGCATAACCAGATCAGCCTGGCGCTGTAAGGCTGCGAGTTGGGTTTGGGCAGAACTACCAAGTGATCCGAGTTGTTGCTGTTCCAGCAGATTGTGAATCTGTTCAGCCTGTTCGGTAGGAACGGTTTCCAGCATAACGCTCCGTAGCAGTTGCTCGTCAAACGTTTCCAACTCCGACAGGTTTTCACTGATGTCGTCAGGCAAGCCTTCCAATGGCGGTAGGGAAGCCCGCAGTGCCGTCAGCAAAAGCTCTTCCACTGGTTGTTGCATAGCTTGGGCGACACGGACGATGGGCTGCAAGATGTTATCCGGCAAATTCAGTGTTATGGCTTGAGACATTCAATAACTAACTCCTTTCAAGATTGCTGAACTGCGTAGAGTTTACTAAAGGCCGCAGCAATCAACAGCAGGCCTCCCCACTTCTAATGAACACCTGATGCGGAGCCATTGGTGATTCAAAGACTTTACCGGGGTTCAAAAATGCCGTTTGGAGCCATTTGCCTACTTGATCTTCTTTTCATCTCAATTCCTTAACCGTTGCGGTGTCGTTTGGCGCTCCAGCGGGCTTTCAAGTATTCGCCCATATCAAGATCGCCAGACATGTTTTCTCCCTCGACTTTTCCTGTGAACGTGTAGGAAAGAGCATTTCCGATTGCACGCTCTGGCAACCTGCTTTGCAGCCGAACTGTGTCGCCATCAACGACGCCGGTAAGATCGCGCGCGATAAACTCTCCACGATGAATCCCCTGAACGTTGCCATTTTGCTGCTGATGTAGCGAAAGCGTATGTTCGCTGGTGCTTGCTCGAAATTCGATGCGAACGTCCCAGACACCAGTCAGATCGGCCGTTGGAGCCTTCGGAGGCTCCGGGCTTTTTTGCTTGGGAGGCGCGGAGAGAAGAGTGTGAAGGCGGTCAGCGATTACTTTTTCATCTCCGGCTTTTAAGTTGAAGGCAGTCACCGAAACTCCATTTTGTGTGCCTCGCGAAGCTCCCACCAATATTCGCGGGTCGGTTGCATCCAGGATTTGCGAAACCTGTTGACCGTTAATGCCGAGCTTGGCTGCGTCCCAACGGATATTCAGGCCAGGACTTCGGTTAGAAAGTCCTTCTGGTTCCCGAACCTCTGTGGTGATTCCGGAGACGGAAGAAACGCGCTTCGCGATGTGGTTCAACTGATCCAGCATTTGCTGCCAGATGGCCTTGCTGTCTCGTTTAAACCAAACTTCGACGGCGGTCAGTGCTCCGACAATTTCCTCCTTGCCGATTTTCATGTTCCGCGCAAATCCATGATGCGGCGCGCTGTGTATCCATGCGGCTGATACCAGATCCTTGCGCCCCAGCAGCAACCCAGAACACTGCGGACCACGAAGCTGTTTACCCCCGCTATACGCCACCATCGTAGCTCCTCGCTGCAAGTGAACATTCGGGTTCGTCAATATCTCTGCAGCGGCATCCGTCAAAACAGGGATGTTTTTCTGCTTCGCGATGCGAGTGATTTCTTCGTAGGAGGGAGTCCCGGTGTCGGCTTGAGGGCCCGCGAAGATGTAAATCATGGCTGTTCTTGGGCCGATGGCAGCTTCCAGTTCCTGGGCGCTGTTTACTTCTATGATCCGTACGCCGACAGCGCGGATGGCTGCGTCGTAGTTGTTGCGGGAATGCTTGGGAATGATCACCTCATCTTTGCCAAGCCCATCCAGATTCGGCAAGCGAATGTACTTGTCCGGATTGCCGCCTGCTACACATGCCAAGGTGGCCAATGACATGGCAGCAGCACACCCGGAAGTAACGATTCCCCATTCCGCTCCGGTTAATTCCCCCAGGCGTTTCCCGACTGCTTCCATCAATTCATCCAACTGAACCATGTGCTGAGCCGCAGCATCCATCGCTGCGCGAACTTCGGGCAATTCCAGTGATCCGCCATTCACCGTCAATGTGCCTGTTCCGTTGATAAAGGGGCGAACACCAATGGATTGATAGATATCCGGCCCGATTCGCAAGGCTGTTGAAGACGACTGCGGAGCCGCCGCAGTCGGTTTGGAAAACAACGTCAGTAATCCGAATGCGCTTCCGCTTTTGAAGAAATCGCGTCTGCTAAGTCTTGCGATTTGCTGCCGGAATATCTCCATTGATTTATGCGACATATCGCCTCCCCTTTTTTTATTGATGTTGTCGGTATTGTTGCCTTAGCAACAGGTTTGTCCACTGCTGACAAATACCTGATACGGAGCCATTGGCGTTTCAAAAACTTTGCCAGGGTTCAAAATACCGTTTGGGTCCATGGCTCGTTTGATTGTCTTCATCAGTTCGATCGTCGGTCCGGTCAAGGCCAGATCGAGAAACGGCGATTTGGCGAACCCTACGCCGTGTTCGCCTGACAGTGTTCCGCCGAGTTCCACCGCTTTTTGGAAAATTTCCCGCGCAGTTTCAGCGCCGCGCCGGCGGGTTTCTTCGTCCTCGGTTTGCAGCATGATGTTGGTGTGCAGGTTGCCATCGCCTGCGTGGCCGAAGGTTGGTATCAGGAAGCCGGAGCGGCGGCTCAAGCCTTCCAGAAAATCCAGCATCTCAGGAATGCGAGAGCGGGGAATGACGACGTCGTGGTTGAGTTTGATGATTCCGGTGCGCGCTACTGCCGGAGACATTTTGCGGCGCACTTCCCAGATGGCATCGGCTTCGGCGTCATTGGCAGCTTCGCTGAACTGGATGGCGTGATGTTTGTGGCACATTTCGCGGACAATTTCGGCTTCGCGGGCGACGGCTTCTTTCAGGCCGTCAACTTCAAGAATCAGCAAGGCTCCTGCCTGGCGCGGCAAGCCGGACGGTTCGTAATCTTCAATCGCGTTGATCGAAGTCCGATCCAGCAGTTCCAGCGCAACCGGCAAAATGCCTGAACTGGTGAAGTCGGCGACGCAGTTGCAGGCGTCTTGGGCGGATTCAAAGATTGCCAGCGCCGTCCGCCGCGCTTCGGGTTTCGGCAGCAAACGCAAAATGCAGCGCGTGATGATTCCCAGCATTCCTTCGCTGCCGATCAGCAAACTTTCCAGATGAAAGCCAGTCGCGTTTTTGGGTGTGCGCGTTCCCGCTTTGATGATTTCGCCGGTTGGCGTGACGAAATCCAATCCCAACACGAACTGTTTGGTGTTGCCGTACTTCACACAGCGAGGGCCGCCAGCATTCAACGCAATGTTGCCGCCCAGGAAAGAATCTTTCCAGCTTGAAGGGTCGGGCGGATAAAACAATCCTTCGGCTTCAACGGCTTCAGCCAGATCAAATGTTTTGACTCCCGGTTCCACGACAGCGACCAAGTCGGCTTTGTTGATTTCCAGGATTTGATTCATTCGCTCAGTCGCCAGCACGATTCCGCCGCGAATCGGGACGGCTCCGCCTGTGTAACCGACTCCGCCGCCGCGTGCAGTGACGTAAAACCGATGTTCGTTGGCCAGCCGCATAATCGCCGCGATTTCTTCCGCTGTGCGCGGGAAGACAATGGCTTCCGCGCAGAACAGGCGTTTCAGCGCGTCTTGCGAATTGGCTATAATGATTTCAGAAGCAGTCGAAACGAAATCAGGTCCGACGATGAGTTGTAATTGTTCGATAATTTTCTGTGAGATCATTTGTCGAATTTGAATTGAGTTTTGATAACGTTGAGAACTATTCCCCACCGATTAGCGATTTTCCCCAGAATTGGCCACCTTTTTGCTTTGCGAATGCCGCAAGGGCGGGGATTGCGCGCGGCATACGCATTGCAAAACATCTTTGTGGAG
>CAYLJQ010000479.1:0-5700 GCA_964383955.1 uncultured Heliomicrobium sp.
CGCATCAAGCGCGAATTGTGTGGATTTGAACGTTCCCGGAACTGGCAGAATGGGCAAAATTGTTGGGTCCAACGTTCCTTCGCCAAAATGAACAAAGCCGGGCCTGAGTTTGCCAAACACGCCAATCTTCTCTCCGCGAGCGCCCGCTTTCACTCCAAGCAAACCTTGGTAACGACGGCTGTCTATATAAAAACCGTCAACGAAATGACGCCGCCTGGTTGGAAAAAAGTTGTACTCGCCATCAATCGCCACATTGTCCGTCAAGTTGAACGTCACGCGCGCGCCGACGCCGGAATCATTGGTGTCGAAATCACTGAACCGGAGCATTGTGTAATGCGCTCCGATTTCAATTTTGGGAGCTTCCTGTGCAAAGGCGATTTGAGCACCGCCCAGGATCAAAAAGACGGCCGTGAAGAGAACGAACGACAGAATTTTTTTCATAGATTTTCTCCTGCAAATGTTTTGGAAGTTTTCTCTTGCGCCGTCGAAGGGAGCCAAAAACGGCTGTTGAAATAGCTGATCGAGACAAGGCAATCCACTTGCCACTGATGTGATCAAACGCGACTGTTACGATTCATCAACTTGCGGAATCAGGCTTTGTCCGGGTCGTTCATTTTTCTCAATTCCGTTCAGTTTTTCGTACATTTGACGCCGCAGATTTGTGTCCCAACCCAATGACGACTACATTGCTGGTGCTGGCGGCATCAATGATTGTGTAACTCATCCAGCAAATCCGATTGACGCCACTTTCACGTAGAACCGAATGATGGCCAGTGCCGTAGTAATCCAATCAAAACAGAATCAAAAATCGGACAGGAGACGTGGCAATGAAGACTGAGGAAATGGAAAAACCGTCAACTGAATTGCAGCCAGAAAGCTGGTATGGAATGCAGGCGGGAACCGTGCTGGCAGATCGTTATCGGGTCGAACGTTTGCTCAGCAAAGGAGGAATGGGCGCGGTTTTTGAAGCCACGCAGCTTGGTCTTGACCGGTCGGTTGCCGTCAAAATGCTGCTGCCTACGCTGGGCCAGGATGGCAAAATTCAGGAACGTTTTCGCCGCGAAGCCCGCTCGGTTGCCGCGCTCAGTCACCCAAACATCATTCAGATTTACGATTACGGCATCAGCAATCACGGTCCTTACATCGTCATGGAATTCGCGCGCGGCCAAAGCCTTCGCCAATTGCTTCGGCGTGGGCCAATGGAAATTGAACAGGCAATTGACCTGATGCAGCAGTTTTGTTCCGCCATCGCTTCGGCGCACGTTGAAGGAATCATCCACCGCGACTTGAAACCCGACAACATCATCATCGAAACACATCAAGACCAAAGCCTACACGCCAAAGTTCTGGATTTCGGCATTGCCAAAATGCGCGAGGTTCAGGCCGAAGAAGCCGACACGGGCTTGGCGAATTTGACGGGCGCGAATGTGATCGGTTCGCCAGCCTATATGTCCCCGGAACAAAGTCTGGGATTGGAGCTTGACGCGCGGTCTGATGTTTATTCGCTGGGCATTGTGCTGTACGAAATGCTGACCGGCCAGACGCCTTTTGGAAAAGCTCCCGCAGGCGCAATGTTGCTGCATCAGGTCAACACTGTGCCGCCCTCTGTGAACCAGTTGCGTGCGGAAATCCCGCTATCGCTGGAAACCGTGTTGATGAAATCGCTGGCTAAAGATCGCAACTTTCGCTTTTCTTCGGCCATAGAGTTTGCCCAGGCTTTGCGCTTTGCGCTGGAAGATCCCGAAGCCGCCACAACACGATTTGCGATGGAAAACGAATTTGGTGCTGGCGATTCTTTCGCCACCTCAATTGGGCCGAATAGCGCTGTCAGTTCGAATAGCTTGACCGGCAGTTTGACGGCGACTCATCGCCGACGTTTGGCGATTTTGCCACTGCGAAATTTGGCAGGGGACGCCGAAATCGAGTTTCTGGGGTTTGCTTTGGCCGACAGCGTCATTTCGCAACTTGCTCCGTTGAAATCTTTGATTGTTCGTCCTTCTTCCGCTGTCGAAAAGTACCGCAATCAGATTGTCGAACCGCGCACCGTCGGTCGTGAACTGCAAGTCGAAACAATCCTTTCCGGCAGTTACCTGAAAGCAGGAGATCTGTTTCGCGTCAACGTTCAGTTGATTGACGTGCTGCAAAACGAAATTCTGTGGCAGGAAAAAATTGATCTGAAATTCGATAACGTCATCGCTTTGCAGGACAAAATCTGCGAAGAGTTGATTCGTGGATTGAAGCTGAAAGTGACGACCGGCGAACAGGAAGCTTTGAAACGCGATGAAGTGCGCAATCCAATGGCGTATGAGTTTTACTTGCGCGGACTGGATGCAGGGAACACTGCCGAAGAATACAGAAAAGCCGTCGAGATGCTGGAAGCTTCAGTCGGCTTGGAGCCTGGATACGCTCCGGCATGGGCTGCGCTGGCCGGACGTTATATCAACGGGCGCGGTTATCTGAACGACGACACGATGTTTGGCAAAGCCGAGATTGCAGCCAAACGTGCTGTTGAGTTGAACCCGCAGCTTCCGGCGGGTTATTTCTGGCTGGCGGTTTATTACGGCGAAAAAGGCGATCTAAAAAATGCGCTGACCGTTTGCAAACAACTGCTGCAAGCCGCGCCAAACAGCGAATACGCGTATCAGGCGATGGGCCACGCGTACGATTACGCTGGACTGCCAGACGTTGCGCTGACGCTGTTCCGCAAAGCCGCGGAGATCAATCCCGTGACTTTCCCGTACATGATCGGCTTCATTCAATATCAAAAAGGCAATTACGAAGAAGCCCGCCGCGAACTGATAAAGTGCCCGGATGATTGTTACGAAAAGTATTACTGGTTGGGTGTGATTGAATTGCTGGAAGGCAAACGCGAGGAAGCAATCAGGCAACTGAAAACCTTGCTGGATGCCAGCGACACAGGAGTTTATTTTTCGACGGTTCGAGCAATGCTTTGCGCCTGGGAAAGTGAAGTCGAGGAAGGAAAGCGGGTTTTGAAAGAAGCTTTTAGTTCAAACCTGCAACTGGGCAGTTATCATTTTTACATCGCCGCCGAAGTGTATTCACAACTCGGCGATGCGGCTTCGGCGATTCAAATGCTCGGCAAAGCTGTTCAGTCCGGTTACAGCAACTATCCGTTTTTGATGTCTGATCCCATGCTTGCGCCTGTGCGCGAAGCGGAGGGATTCGCGGATGTCGCCAAAACCATGCAGAAACTGCAAGCGCAATTACAGTTGATGTTGGTGACTGGGTAAGGCGACAAGCCATTTCTCATCGTTCAACGTTTCACTGTTAATAGCCGTCGGCTGAGAATCCAGAACACTCCTGATACCAGCAACACAAAACTAAACATCAGCACAGTGTTGTGAAAACTGGCGGCTACCGCGCCAGTCAAGGCATAAAGCAACGCCGCAGGGAGCGAGCCAGCAAAGGAGGCGATGATCACGCGTTGCCAACTCATTGCGGAAGCCCCAGCCAGAATTGCCGTCGTTTCTGCCAGCAAAGGAACCGGTCGGGTAATCACCAAGGCCAAAGCTCCCCAACGTTCCAGCATCTCTTCAACCCTCAGCCGTTCTTTGGGCAGTACAACTCCTTCCATCCATTTACCGCCGCGACGCCCAAGCGCGAAGCCGACCAGCGTCGCTCCAACACTGCCAACCAGCGAAAGCAACGTTCCCAGCGTGACCCCGAACAAGGCTCCGTGAGCAACCATCACCAGCGAAGAGGGAACGGGCAGCACCACGTCGGCAATCAACAAGCCCACACCGATCGATGCACCAACCCATCCTCCTTGATTCAGCCAAACAGATGGATCGGTCAGTAATGGAACGTGCAGCCATTCGACCAGCAAAAACAAAAGCAGAAAAAATGTCAGCATCGCGCCGACCACCAACCAGTAACGTTTCATGTTTCTGATCCTCGATTTTCATAGTTGACGCTTTCGCAAGCCGGTTGTTATCGTCCCGCCATGTCAAACAACTTGCAAGAACGGCTGGAAGAAATCGTCGGCGAATTTGCCGCCGACACGGGATCAATTCATCTGGTGGAAAATGGCGTGCTGATGTTGAAAGCCCACCTGGGCTTGCCCCCGCACATTGTTCCTGTTGTGAGCGTTGTTCCGATTGGCAAAGGCATGGCTGGCCAGGCCGCCGAACGCAACGAGCCGGTTTCCGTCTGTAATCTGCAAACCGACGAATCCGGCAAGTTTCCTTTAGGCGCAAAAGCCACAGGCGTCAATGGCGCGATTGTGGTTCCCATCCGTGACGCCGGCGGCCAGATGAAAGGCACGCTTGGCATCGGCGTGCATCGTGATTACGAATACTCTGCCGAAGAAATCCAGCGATTGTTGGTGCTGGCGGCAAGCCTTCTTGAAAAATAATTCGCCATACAACTAAAAGTTAAAAGCCACGCGAGTGCTTTGCTCGCGTGGCTTTGGGGTAACGACGACACCAGAGGTAACTTATTGCCAGTCAATGTCCAGGTTGTAAAAATCCGAACCGCTGTCGCGGTCTTCAACCTGAATCACCGCCGTATAGTTGTTGTACGGCGAAGGATGTTCGATGACGCGGACGTTGCCTCGGCCATTAACCTGGCGAATGTTTACGGCGCATTGGCGGTTCGGCAGCGGGTTGTAAAAACTGTGGTTCATTTCGTACACCGGCTGACCGTCGCGGTGGTCCACCCAAAGGTTGTTGCCGCGAATGTAAATCAAATCGCGCCCATCTACACGGCCTGACCAGCTTACGCCTCGCCCATTGCCACGATCACCTCCACGATTGTCAGGCCAGCGCCCTTGGTCAGGGTTGCGATAATTTTGTTTTTCCCAAACCAGCGTGAAGGAATAGTTGCTGGCACCGTTTTGGCGGTCTCTGACCATGACAGACGTCGTAAAGTTGTTCGCGCGGCTGGGCTGTTCGACGATTAATATTTCGCCTCGGCCCTGGGTATTGCTTAAATTAACGTCAACCGCGCGGCTTGGCAGCGGAGCGCTAAACTGAAAACGTTCGTTGAAAGCGCCGCGTCCGTTGACGGTCTGCCCAAAAGCCTGATCACTGCGGAAACGGATGATGGATTCGCCATCCACGGTTCCGCGCCAGGTCACGTAATCGGAATTGCGCGGCGAATTTCCAGACCAGCCGCCGCCATTGTCACGAACATCGCGGTCGTTCCAGCGCAATTCAAAGCTGTAAAAGTCGCGCCCGCCGCTACGGTCGTCAATTCTAACCACGGCAGCAAAATCGTTATTCGGCCTGGGAGCTTCAATCAGCCGAATGCGGTCGCGTCCATCCAGCACGACCAACTGAACGTTCATCGCAGTGCGCGGCAAAGCGTCTGTGAATTCGTACTTTTGCCGTTGCACGGGCAAGCCGGAATAAGTTTCGACATTCACTCGACGGCCTTTGATGGTTACGGTGCTGGTTCCATCAACCACGCCTTCCCATCTGAAACGCGAAACACCCGAATTGGGATATTGATTTGTGTTCTGGTTCGGAAACCATTGCGCCTGCGCCGACAGCAACAGAAACGGAACAAACAATAACGACCACAACATGCTGACCTTAACCCGGCTTATCTTATTGATTTTCATAATGTCTTCCTCCGTCAATTCCTGGTTTGCTTTTTCAAAATCCCAACGGGAAAACTTGCATCCCTTACTTTTGTCTTCCAGCGACGCCCGCAACTTTTCAACTTCCGTGCCATACC
>CAYLJQ010000480.1:0-5689 GCA_964383955.1 uncultured Heliomicrobium sp.
CTGCCGAATTGAAAAAAGGCTACAGCCTGATGGCTTTTCCGGAAGGGACACGAACCGTTGATGGACGCGTGAAGGAATTTAAGAAAGGCGTTTTCTTCATGGCCATCGAAGCCGGCGTGCCGGTTGTTCCTGTCGTAGTCAACGACACGCGGCTGGTGTGGCGCAAAGGCGAAAAGGTCATCACTCCAGGCGACATTTACCTGGAGATTCTGCCTCCGGTCAGCACAGATGGGTACAACGAAGACAACATTGAAGAGTTAGTCGAACGAGTCCGCAGCCAGATCGTTCCCCGCGTTCGAACGGATTGACTTAACGGGCCGGATACAAGTGATAAAGCATCAGGTAAACAATTACGCCGGTTACTGAAACATACAGCCACAGTGGCAGCGTCCATCTGGCAATTCGCCGATGCTGGCCGAAATTTCCCTTCAAGGCTCTTGCAAACGTCACAAAGATCATCGGCACAATCACCACAGCCAGAACCGTGTGCGTCAGCAGAATGGAGAAGTACACGGTTCTTACCGCGCCCTGTCCCTGAAACTTCACTGAGCCAACGTTGAAGTGATAAATCAGATAGGAAGCCAGAAACAAAGTCGAGGTCACAAACGCGCTAACCATGCACGCACGGTGAGCATTGCGATTTTTCTGCTTGATAAAAACGTAGCCGATGGTCAGCAGGATTGCGCTGATGCTATTCAGAATCGCGTTGAGTGTCGGAAGGTCTGAAATTGACATAAGGATTGTGTGAAGGATGACGATATTTGAAAACCAAACGAACGACGCCGCCGATAATGGCCAGCGCCGGAATTAATAAAATCAGGACTGCAATGTTGAGCGTGCCGGAAACTTCGGCGGCGTTTTCAGCTCCGGCAATATTCGTTTTGCACATCGCGCATTGCGCGAAAGCTGTCGCCGTCGTTCCTGCTAGAGCGAATGAAAGTTTGATTGCGATTTTTGTTTGCTCGGAAATCAGTTTCACCACAAAAAGCGCAAAAGACGCAAAATGCGTTGAGGTTGATTTTGTGTCTTTTGTGCTTTTTGTGGTTGGCATTTTATTTCGTCTTCGAATGTTGATTCGTTCAAGCGCCGCGTTCAACGGCGAACAATCGCCATTCGCCAAGATTACCTTGTAAAACCTGAGAGCCGCGTTCGGCGAACTGAATGCCGGAACCGGCAACCAAATCTTTGACCGTGCTGGAAGCCAGAATTTCGCCAAGTTTTGCCTGAAGGGCGACCTGTCTGGCAATTTCCACCGCCAGACCGCCCACCTTGTCATTGACCACGTCACATTCGCCGGTATGCAGCCCGGTTTGCAGCTTGATGCCCAAGCGCATTGCCGAAGCGCGAATGGCGGCAGCGGCGCGAATTGCTCTGGCTGGGCCATCGAAGGTGGCAAGCAAGGAATTGCCGTTGATTTCAATCGTGCGGCCTTTGAACATTTCGACTTCTTTTTTGACAAAAGAATGATGCCGCGCCAGCAGATCGTTCCATTCCTGATTGGTGACGTTGTCGTTGGCGACATGTGCGATCAGGACTGTTGCCAGCACGCGATCAATTTCCGTCGAATGTCGCATGCCGGTCAAAAATTCTTCAACCTCATCCAGAATTTCTTCCTGGTCGCCCACAAACGGCAAGTGATCAACGCCGGGCAGTTCGACGAACTTCGCCCCCGGAATGTGCTCGGCCAGATACCTGCCTTCTTCGACTTTCAGGCATTCGTCGCCGGAGCGGTGTACAACCAGCGTCGGCACGCGCACGGTTGGTAGCACATGACGAATGTCAATTTCCGTATTCATGCGGGTCAATGCCAATGCCGCGCCAGGGCTGGCTCCGCGCCGCAAATACGCCGCCCACCAATCGCGGAAGGCCTGATCATTCGCCTTGCTGGGAGCCCGCTCTTCCAGGCCAACTGGCCCGCCCCAGTGGCGGCGGATTTCTTCGAAAAATTCTTCGCGATCGGCTTCGGTCGGCCCCCAGGGATAACCTTCGCCTTTCAGCCGCCGCGCGTAACTGCCAATCATCACCAGCGCAATGGTTTTTTCCGGATACGTCGCGGCGAACAGGCTGCACATCGGACCGCCTTCGGAAACTCCGCAAAGCACCGCGCGTTCACTGCCGACGGCTTCCATCACGGCGCGCACGTCGTCCATCCGCTGTTCCAGCGTCGGAAGTTGATCCAGCGGAACGCGGTCTGATAAGCCCGTGCCGCGTTTGTCGAACAAAATGACGCGAGAGAAGGTCGCCAGCCGCCTTAAGAATCGTGCAAACGACGGTTCCGTCCAAAAATATTCCAGATGCGAAATCCAGCCCATCACGAAAACCAGATCCAGCGGCGCATCGCCTACGACTTGATACGCGATATTGACTTCGCCGCTGCGGGCGTAATGGACTTCCGGGATTTCGAATTCAGCTTCGCTGGCTGTGATGTGTCTGCGTGCTCCGTGCGTGGTAACGCCAACCACGTCAGTCAAGGCGGGAACACCGACGACTTCTTCAGACCTTCTGTCTTTGACAATCTCGTTCGGCCACGAATCGCCAAGCCGCGAACGGGCATCAAGTTCCTGTTGCAGGCTTTTCAGGTCCAGGTGAAGGTCTTTGATGGTTTGATAACGCTCTTCGCGGTCCTTGCGTAACGCTTTGCCGATGATGCGTTCCAGTTCGGTTGGAATGCTCAGGCTTTGCGACAGGCGCGCCGGTTCGCGATCCAGGATGGCGACAATCACATCACTGGTGGTGGCGCCTTCAAAAGGCGCTCGCCCCGACAGCATTTCGTAAAGCACAACGCCCAGGCTGAACACATCGCTGCGCGTGTCTACTGAATAGCCGCGCGCCTGTTCTGGCGACATGTAATTCACCGTGCCCATCACGATGCCTGGGTCTGTGTTGAGCTGAACTACGTTGGAGGATTCGGCTTTCAACGGCGACGCTTGTGTGGGTTTGGCCAGCCCGAAATCCAACAATTTCAGGTATCCGTCAGGCCGCAACATGATGTTTTCAGGTTTGACGTCGCGATGAATGATTCCTGCTGTATGCGCGGCGCACAGTGCATTGGCCAATTGCGTGGCGACATTCAACGCCAGATGGACCTTCATTCGTCCGGCAGCCAGTTTGTGGCGCAGCGTTTTGCCTTCAATGTATTCCGTGGCGATGTAATGAATGCCGTCAACTTCGCCGACTTCGTGGATGGTGATGATATTCGGGTGGTTGAGCGAACTGGCGGCTTTGGCTTCACGCATAAAGCGGCGCAGCCAGTCGGCATTTTCCGTGTAGCGTTCGGATAAAAGTTTGAGCGCGACTTTGCGTCCCAGCAAGGTGTCGAGCGCCAGGTAAACTTCGCCCATGCCGCCTGCGCCGATGAGCGACAAGATTTCATACCGGCCAAATTTCATGCCGGGAGCGATGCTGGCGCGTTGTGTTGTCTTGGGCGTGGAGGAAACCGGTTTTGAAGCTTCGCTTCCGGCATTGGTCTGATGCAGTTGTTCGCGTTCGGCGCTGTCGGCGGAACCAACGCCCGTGGCAAAACCGGCTTCGGTCGGCAGCAATTTGATCTTTTTGACCGGAATCACAAACCGATAACCGCGCTTGGGGACGGTTTCGATGTACTGGCCGCCGTCTTCGCGTTCGCCCAGCACCTTGCGAAGCATCGAAATGTGCTGGGCCAGATTCGTCTCTTCGACGTAAATGTCCGGCCAGACGCGGTTCATCAATTCTTCTTTGGTGACGATGTGACGGCTGTTTTCGACCAGAACGATCAATGTGTCCAAGGCTTTTGGCGTCAGGGAGAGAACCTGATCGCTGCGCACAATCATTCGTTCCGCAGGGTCCAGGCGGAACGGGCCAAACTCATAAACGAACCTCACCTCTTTAGGCATCGCCTTTTCTCAATTCAAAAATTCGTGATTGGATGTTGTTTGCTACCTTGCTCTTTCGATTTCCACTGCGCGCAGCAGAGCAAAGGCTGTTACCGAAACTGAACTGCATTGTAGCCCAACCCTTGGATGTGACAAACACAGCGTTTCAAAAATCTTTTAACGAGAATTCACGCCAGCCTAAATTTTTTAGTGTGCCAGTTCCTCTATTTTCCCGCCGTCGCTGAGCAAGTTTCGGCGACGGTACTACAAGCCGAATCGTGCACTGCGTAGAGCAATTCGGCTTGTGTCTGAGTGAAGACAAATCGGTCCAATCAAGGAGGAACTCTATTATGGGCTCAGCAATGTTTCGTTTATCGGCTGTCGTCGTTTTTCTGCTGGCAGGTTGCGCTGCCGCATTCGCACAGGGCGGAACGATCACCATTCAAGGGCAAGCAGGAACGTTTCCCACCATCCAATCCGCAATTGATGCTGTCCCGCCCGGCGGAACAGTTATCGTGGATGGCGGCAACCATGCTGAAAACCTATTGATTTCCAAAGGTGTGCAATTATTAGGGCGAAACAGCCCTGTGCTCAATCCGGTTTCAGGCACGCCGATCTTCATCAACAACCCATCAGGATCAGTGCAGGTCATCAGCTTTGTTCTGACCATTCCGGCAAACCAGATTGGCATCAATTACGATGCAGTGGCGACGGTTGTGCAAACCGGGACAATTCTGAATTGCAGCTTCAATGGAGGCATCCACGGCATTTTTGCCAAGGAAGGCAGTTTCCGGGTTGTCGGCAATGTGTTTGTTAATTTCAGCGGGACTGCGGTTGTGGTGAAAGGAGTTGTTGGAAGCACCAACCGGCAATTGCGTGTGTCATCCAATTCGTTCGCGGGCAACGCGGGAACCGGTCAACCGTTTTCGAGCGCGATTACGGCTGCGGATGGAACCATCCAGGTGGACAACAACCTGATTCTCAATGTTAGAAATGGTGTGTTGGTCAGCAAGTGCGCCGGGAAGGTGGCAAGCAATGAATTCACCAATGCCCAAGCCGGAATGGATATTAGCGATTCGCCTGCCCTTTTGGCAGAACGCAACGAACTGGGGACTTCATCGTCATTTTCCGCCGTGTTTAACGCGCTGGGATTCACAACTTTCGGGTTGCGACTGATTCGATCCAGTGGCGCGATTGTTCGCAACAACACATTTAATGGCGGAAATTCCGGGATCATCGTGACGCAGCAAAGCACCGGCGTGACGGTGGAAGCCAACATTGTGCGCAATATGGCTACAAGTCCTCTTGGCGGAGGGACGGGCATCGTCGTTTCCGTCGGCAGCTTTGCGGAAGTTCACAGCAATAACATTGAAAACAATGCGTTTGGGTTGCAAGTGATCAGCGCTTCGGCAGATGCCTCGGACAATTGGTGGGGAGCGGTCAATGGACCTTCGGGAACGGGCGGTGGCAGCGGCAATTCCATTTCGGCGGGCGTTCCGTTCCTGCCATTCTTGACGGCACCGAATCCGAACGCCGGAGCTTGATGTTTGGGTCAGCGTGGCAATCGGTGTTGGAGCGCGCATCAGCCTTGTGCGTTCCAACGCTTTTATTCCGGCACCAGCAGCGACAAAATCTTCCCACTTCCACGGCATTGATTTAAGATGCGTTGACCTTCGCCAACGAAGGTGGTGCGGAGCAGTCTGAACAACGCCGCATCATCGCGCAGAATTCGGAGCCGTTCACAACAATTATGCCAGAAGATTTCGATACCGCTCGGAACCAGCCAATAGAAGTTTTTTTCTCTTCACTGGATATGCCGAAATCTTTTGTAAAAATCT